>JAQBOS010000515.1 GCA_028287925.1 Mucilaginibacter sp.
AATTGAAGCTTAGAATTTTAAATATTAAAAAAATTCATGGTATTTATTACCACCGTTATATCACGATAACGATAAGGCGCCTGATTTTTTTAAGTTGGTGATTGCCACAAATGGATCGGGTGCTGAAAAAACCGAGTTACCCGCAACCAGTACATTAGCACCTGCATCAACCAGTTTAGCTGCATTAGTACTATCAACGCCACCATCTACCTCAATATATAAACCGGGGTTTTTATGGCGGCTCAGCTCTTTAATATCTTTTAATTTTTTATAGGTATTTTCAATAAACTTTTGCCCGCCAAACCCCGGGTTGACAGACATGATCAACACCATATCCAGGTCGGCTATTATGTCTTCCAGCAATGCAACAGGTGTGTGCGGATTAAGCGCCACTCCTGCACGGCAACCAAGCTCTTTTATATACTGAACAGTACGGTGTAAATTAGGGCAGGCTTCGTAATGCACGGTCATCCCCGCTGCGCCGGCTTCTTTAAAATTCTTTAAATATCTATCCGGATCAACTATCATTAAATGAACATCCAGTGGTTTTTCTGCATGCTTTTTAACAGCAGTAACAACCGGGAAACCAAAAGAAATATTGGGTACAAACATACCATCCATAATATCCACGTGGATCCAGTCTGCATCACTTTTGTTGATCAGTTCAATATCGCGTTGCAGGTTGGCAAAATCGGCGGCTAAAATTGATGGTGCTATGAGGTGGTTCATAGTTACAAATGTAGCGATTTTTAGTCCGAAAGTCGGGAATGTCCGGAAGCCCGAACAAGAATTCCTGGTGAATTTAAACTTATGACGCTTAGTTTACAACACTTTAATTTTTATGTATTTTAATAATCATTAGTTATTAAAAAAATTTAATAACTATATTTAATTAAATTTTACAAACCTTATTTAAACAAAAAATTATGAAAAATTCAAAAAAATTGCTCTCAAATGCTTTGAGCCGCGCCGATCTTAAAAAAATAAAGGGCGGTTTAACCGCCCCCTGTTCAACTGCGTGGGTGACCTGCCATCCTAATTGCGGACATTTTACCACCTCCTACAGCACATATATAACATGCATAGACAGTTACCATATCACAGGCTGCTCTCCATTACAAGGATGGGGTGTTGTTTGTGGTAACTACAATTGATTGAGCTGCTAACTTTAATGATATTTCCCACAATTGTTTTTATCAATTATTTCAAGATCTTAGCTTATATTTTTAACCTATAACCCAAATCGATATGAAAAATTCAGAGAAAACAGGTTTAAATTCATTAACCCGTACAGAATTAAAACAAGTAAAAGGTGGTGGTCCGGTTGACTGCATGGCTGTTTATCAATCTTGTGCTTCTCATTGCGGGTCGTATCCTGCATTTGCAGCATGTGTTACCGGTTACACTACTATGTGCTCTCCCCTTTATGGCTTTGGCCTCATTTGTTAATGATTAATGCCTTACGTGTAATGCAATAAGATTTACGAAGCCTTAAAAACTTCGTAAATCCTATTATTATTCAGCTCTTAAACTTGTTACCGGGTTCATCAGGGCAGCTTTTACAGCTCTGAAACTTACCGTTATAAGGGTTATTATCACTGCTAATGTTCCCGCAATAACAAATACCCACCAGCTAATCGGCGCTCTGTAGGCAAAGCCCTGAAGCCAGTTGTTCATAGCATACCATGCTATAGGGAAAGCTATAACCGCGGCAATAACTACCAGTTTCAGGAAATCAGCAGATAACATACTTACAATACTACCCACGCTTGCACCTAACACTTTGCGGACACCAATCTCTTTTGTGCGCTGCTCCGCAGCATAGGTAACCAGGCCAAATAAGCCAAGGCATGCTATAAGGATAGCGAAGAACGCAAATGACATAAAGATCTTCCCTGTATTTTGCTCATCCCGGTAAATATGGTTAAAGTCATCATCCATAAACGAATACGAGAATGGCTGCCCGGCCATGTTGGCATCTGCCGAATGGTAGAGTGTCTCAATTTGTGAAATTAATGCCGGTAAATTTTTTGTACTGACCCTGAACTCCATTGATCCGCGGTCATCGCCCAACCGCATAATAAGCGGTTCAATTTTGCTGCGTAATGATCCCGCATTAAAGTCCTTTACTACGCCAATTACGTTAAGCTTCAGGTGATTATCAGCTATACCTCTGAAAATATTTTTATTAATCGGATCGCGAAAACCCAATAGATTACCGGCCGTTTCGTTAACAATAACCGCTGTTGAATCCGTGAGTACCTCTTTTGAAAAATTGCGGCCTTTTACCATTTTCATACCAAGCACAGGGATGTAATCTTCATCAACATACCAGGTGTTTATAGCAGTAAACTGCCCGGGGCTGTTAGTAGCATCCTTACTGTAACCTTCTGTGTTGGTATTGGTACTGGTTGGTAAAAAAGAAGTCATGGTGCCTGCTTGTACGCCTGCCAGTTTCAGCACATCCTGCTTAAATGATTTTGCGTGCAGGTAAAGCGATGCAGTATTATGCAGCACTAAAACCTGCTCGCGGTTATAGCCCAGTTTTTTGTTACGGATATAGCTTAATTGATTATATATTACCAGGGTACCCACAATCAGCATTATTACAGTGGCAAACTGAAAAACAACCAGGCTATTGCGCAGCCAGCTGCCTTTAAAACCAGAAGCCAGCTTGCCTTTTAATACCGCAATAGGTTGAAAGGCTGACATAAAGAATGCCGGATAAAGCCCGGCCATGAGGCCTATAAAAACCGTAACGGCTAACATACAGGGCACAAGCCAAACGGTTGCAAGCAAGTCGAGCGTTATTTGTTTGCCCGACAGCTGGTTAAAATATGGCAGCAACAACGCGGCAATAAACAGTGCAATGCTCAAGGCAATAAAGCTGGTAAGTGTTGATTCAATTAAAAACTGGCAGATCAGTGTACCGCGATTAGATCCTAAAACTTTGCGTACCCCTACTTCCCTGGCCCTGCCTGCGGAGCGGGCCGTTGAAAGGTTCATGAAATTAACACAGCCAATAAGCAATATAAATACAGCTATGATTATAAACATATAAACATACTGCACGTTACCTGAAGGTTCCTGCTCCTGTGTTAAAGTTGAGTAAAGATGGATCCTGGTTAAGGGTATGGTAACAAACCTAAAATGGTCGCCCTTCCCTTCCAGGTCGGCAATGGAACTATGAATAGCCTGCACTAATTCAGGGCCCGCATGTTTTTGTGTCATCTGCCTTAAATATCCGTCCAGGTCGTGCTGCGTAACACCTGCACGCACTAATATATAGGTAAGGTAATTTACATTTAGCCACTCGGTACTATTACTTGATGACCAGCCGGACATTGCCTTGATTAAATTAAAATGGAGATGCGCCTGGTGCGGTGTATTTTTTATAACCGCGGTTATTTTATAATCATCCGTATTATCAAGATGCAGCGTTTTACCAATAACGTCGGTTGTATTAAAATACTTCCTTGCAATGTATTCCGATATAACCAACGAATGTGGCTGAGCCAACGCTGTTTTAGGATCGCCAGCTATAATTGGCAAAGTAAAAACTTTGAATAAGTTTACATCACCGTAAAAGCTCCCATCTTCGGTAAGGGTTTCATTTCCCTTTTTTACCAGGGTTTTTCCATTATCTCTTAGCCGGGTGGCCTGCTCAATTTGTGGGTATTCCTTCATCAGCACCGAAGCCATAGGCGCCGGTGATTCCCTGTCTTTAAAATCGCCACCATTTACCTTAAAATCCGAGTTTACGCGATAAATACGATCAGCATTTAAATTATACTTATCATAACTCAACTCATCAACAACAAACAAGGTGATGAGCAAACAAACTGCTAACCCAATAGCCAGCCCGAAAATATTTATTGCAGAAAAAGCCTTGTTCCTCCAAAGGTTTCTGAATGCTATTTTAAAGTAATTGGTAAACATACAAGTGTTGGTTATTTTTCAGATTCATTCATACAAACTTTCCCTATTCAGCTCTCAAGCTTGTTACCGGGTTCATCAGAGCGGCTTTTACAGCTTTGAAACTTACAGTTATAAGGGTTATTACTACAGCAAGCAATGCAGCGGCAACAAATACCCATAAATTAATGGTGGTTCTGAATGCAAAGCCTTGCAGCCAACTGTTCATAGCATACCAGGCAATGGGAAAAGCTATAACTGCGGCAATAACTACCAGTTTCAGGAAATCAGCAGATAACATACTTACAATACTGCCTACACTTGCCCCTAATACCTTGCGGACGCCAATTTCCTTAGTTCGCTGCTCTGCTGCATAAGTAACCAACCCAAACAAACCTAAACACGCTATCAATATAGCAAAAAACGCAAACGACATAAAAATTTTACCTGTATTTTGCTCAGATTGATATAAGTGATTAAAATCATCATCCATAAAAGAGTAACTAAATGGCTGCCCTGCCATGTTAGCATCAGCAGCATGATACAGGGTTTCAATTTGCGAAATCAACGCAGGAATATTTTTAGTGTTGATCCTGAATTCCATGGAGCCAATGTTATTGCCCAATCGTAATATAAGCGGCTCAATTTTGCTGCGTAATGATCCTGCGTTAAAATCTTTTACTACACCTATTATATTAAGGGTTGCATGACTGTCGCTCCTGAATAGTTTTTTATCAAGCGGATCACGAAATCCCAGTAAAGCAGCAGCCGTTTCATTAACAATAATTGCTGTTGAATCTGTAAGGATCTCTTTTGAGAAATTTCTTCCCTTAGCCATTCGCATACCTAATGTAGGGATATAGTCTTCATCAACATTCCAGGTAGATATAGAGGCCGACTGTGCTGCGCTCATTGAAGCATCCTTAGCGTAAACATAGGTATTGTTATTAGTGGCTGTTGGTAAAAAAGATGTCATGGTGCCGGATTGAACGCCGGCCAGATTGAGTACATCCTGCTTAAATGACTTGGCATGCAGGTAAAGCGACGCCGTATTTTGCAGCACCAAAACCTGCTCGCGGTTATAGCCTAATTTTTTATTGCGGATAAAACTTAATTGGTTATAGATAACCAGGGTACCCACAATAAGCATTATAACCGTTGCAAATTGAAAAACCACCAGGCTGTTGCGCAGCCAGCTGCCTTTAAAGCCAGAGGCCAGCTTACCTTTCAATACCTGGACAGGTTGAAAAGCCGACATAAAGAAAGCCGGATAAAGCCCGGCCATTAAGCCTATAATTACCGTGATAACCAGCAGGCAAGGTACAAGCCAAACGGTTGAAAAGAGGCTTAATGTGATTTGCTTACCTGATAGTATGTTAAAGTAAGGCAGTAATAATGCGGCAATAAATAATGCAATGGATAATGCAATAAAGCTGGTAATTGTTGATTCCGTTAAGAATTGGCAGATAAGCGTTATGCGACTTGAACCCAATACCTTACGCACACCAACTTCCTTTGATCTCCCGGCGGAGCGGGCAGTTGACAGATTCATGAAGTTAACACAGGCAATAAGCAGTATAAAAGCAGCAATAATTATAAAAATATAAACATACTGCACATTGCCTGATGGTTCAAGCTCATTTGTTATAGTTGAATATAAATGGATCTTTGTTATCGGGGTAGTTACATACCTGTAATAATCTCCATTTTCTTCCAGGTTGGCTATTGAGGAATGGATATAATGTTGCAGCTCTGGCTCGGCGTATTTTTTTGTGGCTTGCTTTAAAAAACCGTCCAGATCCTGTTGGGTGACACCTTTACGTACCAATATATAGGTAAGGTAATTTACACTTGTCCATTCGGTACTGCGGCTTTCATTTAAGCCGGACATTGACCTGATCAGGTTAAAATGAATATGCGACATGGTTGGCGTATTCTTTATTACCCCCGTAATTTTATAATCGTCTGTATTATCAAGGTGCAATGTTTTGCCAATGACATCAGTGCTGTTAAAATACTTTTTAGCAATATATTCCGAAATAATTAACGAGTGAGGCTGTACTAATGCCGTTTTAGGATCGCCGGCTATCATCGGCAGCGTAAAAACAGTGAACAGGTTTGCATCACCATAAAAACTATTGGGCTCTGTTAAAGTTACGTTGCCCTTTTTAACCAAAATCTTTCCGCCTCCCATTAAACGTGTAGCCTGCTCAACCTGTGAATAGTCCTTCATCATGGCCGCAGCCATTGGCGCCGGAGATTCACGATCTATAAAAACACTGCCGTTTACTTTAAAATCTGAGCTAACCCGGTAGATGCGGTCGGCGTTTACATTATATTTATCATAACTCAGCTCATCAATAACAAATAAAGTGATGAGCAAACAAACAGCCAGCCCGATTGCCAGTCCAAAGATATTTATGGCAGAAAACCCCTTGTTTCTCCAAAGATTTCTAAACGCTATTTTAAAGTAGTTTTTAAACATAATGCAATATTTATAACTGCCAGACAGCCAACACGATGCCATTGTTTTAACCGACTGATTTTCAATAAACTAAAATAGAAATACTAAATAAAAGCGTTCGTTTTTGATGCAGTGAGGTGTTCGTTTGCGGATGGGATGTGAAAAGGTTGTGAAGAGGTTGGAAAGGTTGTAGTTGTTGTAAAGGTTGTAGACGTTGGAAAGGTTATAAAAGCTTGTAAAATTTATCGGGGATATTGTTGAAATAAATCCTTCTTTCGGACTTCCGGACTTTTCGGACTTTCGGACTAAAAAAACTAATCTCTGGGCTCCAGTCTCTAATCACTGCGAAGCACTAATCACAGTTCAGCAACAGGTCATAATACTTCTGCATTAAAACGGTATCGTAATTAACAAGGGAGTTATAGGCTTCGGAAACAAGCTCATTTAGGATGGATGAGCCGAGCTGGCCACCTCCGTTAGGAATGGAATCGTAATAAGTAATCAATTCTTTAACCCTTATAATTTCATATAATAGCAATTGTACTAAATCCGCTTGTGAGCCCGATTGTATACCCGCTGAATTATTGATAAAATCTAAAGGATCGTTACTAGTAGAAGCCATTTTTATATTCAGGGATCGGACTTAACGGTTTTATCAGTTACTTCAAACTAAATGAAGTTAAAAAAGTTGCATTTTGTTTTAAAAATATAAAAATAAAATATTTTAAATATTAAAACCCTCAACATGAGGGCTTTAATATTTAAAATGGTTGATTATGTTGATTAAGTGAGTTGTTGATTAAGTTAAAAGCTTTTTAACCCCATCAACTTGATCCAACTCAATCAACTGCTCACTAATTTTTAGGAGCTTCCGGGCGGGGCAACAAAACTTTACGTGAAAGTTTTAGTTTACCCTGCTTATCAACGTCAAGCAATTTTACGCGTACTTCATCGCCAATTTCAAAGATCCCGTCCATTGTTTCAATCCTGCGATGATCAATTTCCGAGATATGCAGCAAACCGTCTTTACCCGGCATAATTTCAACAAATGCACCAAACGGCATTATTGATTTTACTTTACCTTCGTATATTTCACCAACTTCAGGTTTTGAAGCAATGTTTTTAATCCGGGTAACCGCTTTATCAATAGCTTCCTTGTTATCAGCAAAGATCTGAACAACACCCTGGTTACCTACTTCTTCAATTGAGATAGTAGCACCGGTTTCGCGTTGCATTTCCTGGATGATCTTTCCACCAGGTCCGATAACCGCACCGATAAATTCCTTATCAATCCGGATGGTAACAATACGCGGAGCATGTGGTTTGTAATCCTCACGCGGAGCGGTAATGGTTTTAGCCATTTCACCTAAAATGTGTAAGCGACCATCCTTAGCCTGGTTTAACGCGTTGGTTAAAACTTCGTATGATAAACCGTTTATTTTAAGGTCCATTTGTACAGCAACAATACCTTTTTCAGTACCGGTTACTTTAAAGTCCATATCACCCAGGTGATCTTCATCACCCAAAATATCAGAAAGGATAGCATATTTAGTACCCATTTCGTTGGTGATCAAACCCATTGCGATACCTGATACAGGTGATTTGATTTTAATACCCGCATCCATCAGCGCCAATGTACCGGCACAAACCGTAGCCATTGATGATGAACCGTTTGATTCCAAAATATCAGAAACGATCCGGATAGTATATGGGTTTTCGTCATCAGCAGGCAATACCTGTTTTAATGAACGCATTGCCAAATTACCGTGACCAATTTCGCGGCGGCCTGCTCCCCTGTTAGGGCGAACCTCACCGGTTGAGAAACCAGGGAAATTATAGTGTAATAAGAATTTTGAATAACCGTTGATAAACGCGCCATCAATCATTTGCTCATCGTCCTTAGCACCTAAGGTAACGCTGGTTAATGATTGTGTTTCGCCACGGGTAAACACAGAGGAACCGTGAGCTGCAGGTAAATAACCAATTTCGCTCCATATCGGGCGGATCTGTGTAGTTGTACGGCCATCTAAACGTTTGCCTTCGTCTAATACAAGGTTCCGGATAGCATCATACTCAACATCATGGTAATATTTTTTGGCTAAGAATTTAGTAACGTCATCAATCTCGCCTAAAGTTGCGATATAAGTATCACGCACTTCTTTAAATTTAGCCGAACGCTCATCTTTCGCTGATGCAGAAGAAGCGATAGCGTAAACCTGCTCATAAGTAGCAGCGTAGATGGCTTTTTTCAAATCCTCGTTGCTGTTTTCGTGGCTGTAAACACGTTTTTCAGTTTTACCAACTTCAATGGTTAGTTCTTTTTGAGCTAAACACTGAATTTTGATAGCAGTGTGTGCAAATTTAATTGCTTCAACCAGCTCTTCTTCCTGGATCTCTTTCGATTCACCTTCAACCATGTTGATGTCATGCTCAGAACCTGCTACAATAAACTCTAAAGTAGCGGTAGCCAGCTGGCTTAACGTTGGGTTGATAATTAACTGACCATCAACTTTAGCAACACGTACTTCGGAGATAGGGCCGTTAAAAGGAATGTTTGAAACTGATAAAGCTGCTGATGCTGCCAAACCGGCAAGGCAATCAGGCATAATATCTTTATCGGCAGAAATTAAAGAGATCATCACTTGTGTGTCAGCGTGATAGTCTTCAGGGAACATCGGGCGCAAAGCGCGGTCAACCAAACGCGAGATCAAAACCTCGTAGTCTGATAAACGGGCCTCGCGGCGTAAAAACCCACCCGGAATCCGTCCGGTGGCAGCATATTTTTCCTGGTAGTCAACAGACAGGGGTAAAAAATCAACTCCTTCTTTTGCTTCCAATGATGATACTACCGTAGCAAGCAACATGGTATCACCCATTTTAATTACTACAGAGCCATCGGCTTGTTTGGCCAGCTTACCGGTTTCGATCTCAATGGTGCGGCCGTCACCTAAATCAATAACCTTTTTAATTACGTTTAAACTCATCTTTTTTTTGTTTTGATGCGCTTTTCATCTTTCGGAGCGCATCGGTTTTTTATGTGTGTAATATTTGTTTCCAAAGTAAAAAAGCCATCCAGATAAATCGGACGGCTTTTTATAAAAAAATAAGAAAAGTTATTTGATGATATCCCTTAGCTGCAGGGCTTTGATGATAGCACGATATCTTTCAATGTCTTTTTTGAACAGGTATGCAAGTAATGCACGACGTTTACCTACTAATTTTTGCAGTGATAACTGGGTTGAAAAATCATGTTTGTTTTTTTTCAAGTGACCGGTTAAATGTGCAATGCGGTAAGTGAACAATGCCACCTGACCTTCGGCTGTACCTGTATCGGCAGCGCTTTTACCATGTTTTGCAAAGATCTCTGCCTTTGCTTCTGAACTTAAATACATTACGTGAATAATATTAAAGCGTGAATAACTCTATTAATTGTGGGTGCAAAGGTAAGTTTTGTTTGTGGAAATAACAAGGGGGAACCGGGATTAAACAGATTTTATAGATTTTTCCGATTTCGGAAATTATAACCGAATTAATTAGAAACTAAAAACAGCTGACCATAAACAAGGAACTTGCGAAACAATCTTGTCATCGCACACTGGCCCCATCTGAAAAATCCTTAAAATCTGTTTAATCCCGGTTCAGATACGGGCGTTGCCTGCGGGCCGCGCTATCCGCTCATACTGCACGGGCCTTAGGCGCGGGGCCGGTATCCGCTCCTATCGCTAACGCAGAAATTGTCTGAACCTTGATTTACTTGATTTTAGGATTTCCTGATGATTAGCATGTTGGCTATCATCTTCAAATTAGCCGCACTTACCCCAGGCTGTGTCTCCACAGCCTGCCGCCAGAAAGGTAGTCCTGTGTTATATAGCCGCTATTCAATTTTCCCATCCGTTCATCCTCAAATTTTCAAATCATCAAATCATTTCTCATCCGCACATTTGCATATTCGCACATCCGCACATCATTTCTTACCTTTATCCCCCATGGAAACACCTCCTGCCCTCTCCACCTTCGAAACTGAATTCCGCGTGCGGCCTGATGATATTGATATGTTTCATCATGTGCACAACAGCAAATACTTTGACTATGTGCTGGCTGCCCGGTACGACCAGATGGAGCGCTGTTATGGCATGGCAATGGAGAAGTTTTTAGAGCGTGGCTTTGGCTGGGTAGTAAGCACCGCACACGTTGATTATAAACGCGCACTAACTATGGGCGATTATTTTATCGTAAAAACAGGCATCGAAAGTATGAACGAGAAAGGTTGCCGCGTAAAATTCAGCATTACCAACAAAGCAACCGGCAAAATTTGCTGCGACGGCTATTTTGATTATGTGATGATTGACATGGCAACCGGCCGGGGTTTAAAGATCCCGGAGGATGTTATTGAGCAGTATTTGATATAGGTATATTCCGCCCCGTGTCATTGCGAGGTACGAAGCAATCGCATGCTATACAGGGCGGCTAGAAGATTGTAAAACCTGCACAGTTCGCGATTGCTTCGTACCTCGCAATGACAAGTTTAGAATCAGCTCAATCCCTTAATCAGCCACAATCCGTGATCTATAATACCACCTCCAAAACACCCAAAACGACACTGCCAAATTCAATACCACTAATACTAAAAGCAACCTAAATAAAATCAACCAAAAAATGGCAACAAACAGAAAGAAGATCCAGAGCATGTATTTTTCCATATCAAGGCCGATGTAATAAAGCAGGCAATGAAAAAGTATGGCTATACTTATTCCGGCAAGCAGAAGTTCAGAAGCTATTAAAGGGTTAAACCTGCTGAACAGCCAGATACTTTCAGGGAACATCAGGATCAGATAAACCCCGGCAAAACCGGCAAACAACCTTGCACGGCTGTAGGGCAGATTACGGGTAAAGCTCAACCATTTTTCTTCGAAGCTGTGTTCTTCAAATATCAGCTTAACATGGGCCACCACAACAGCCAGTAAGGCAATGCCTGCAACGCGGATATCATGCGCTACATCGGCAAACAGCAAAAAGAACCCGGTTATTAATACATATGAAAGTGCTTTGGTAACCAGCCAGGTAACCTTATGCTGATCAAACACGTGATAAATAAACAGGCTAAACCATGGCTTACGCCATTTACTGCTAAGGGTTAACATCCACCCTTGTGTGCTGCCGTCTACAAGTTTATTTACAATACCCCGGTATAACATTGCGCTTAGGCCGGCAAGTAAAAACAGGTATGCAATAATTGCCAAAGGAATGAGGTAATAATGATGCGCCAGCCCCACTCCTGCCGCAACAGCTCCGTAAACCGAGATGGGCAAAAGCAAAATCAGCTGTAAATAAAACCAGCTTTTAAATTGCCTGCCTCTTGTAAAAGCATTGCTGCTGTAAAATAAAAAGTGCTGGTTAACCGCTGTTATTTGTCCTACAACATAATGCCAGCTCTTTATGGCGTAAACAAGCCAGCAGACAAAAACCACCACCATCATTAGCGGACTGCTTACCAATGTGAGCATTAAAGTTTTATGATAGTTCAACAACTGCCCCGGCTCAACCATGCCGAACATCACAAAAAAACCAACACACAGGATGCCCGCATGCGCCCGGTAAAAGCCGGATGCAAATATTTTTAGGAGGATGTTGGTTAGTGGGGTATTCATGTTAAATTATTTCTGCTACGATAATACGGCATAAATTATTGTCATTGCGAGGAGGAACGACGAAGCAACCTCGTCGCCATGCATTAGCGCAATTGCAGGGCGGATAGTTTAGCGACGAGGTTGCCGCGCTATCGCTCGCAATGACAAAGTTTAAGTTCGCTGGTGTGGAAATCTTACCCCTCATTCCAATTCCTCCCTATAATAATTATAATAAAACAGCATAAACGAAACACCAAAACACACCGGGATCAGCAGCCAGGTTAACCCAAACAAGATCACCAGCGAGATTGCAAAAAACATACCTAGCAGCCATGGCAGGTATCTGTTCATAGCCAGCCCTATCCGGTATAAAATACAATGAAACAGCATGGTAATTCCTAATAACATCGCTAATAAAGCTATCGCCATAAAAAACTTAAAGCTGATAAGGATCCACATACATTCAGGAAGCAGCAACATTAAATAAGTAAGCATTTGCTGAACATATAACTTACTCAAACCGTATGGAAAATTACGGGTAATGGTTAAGTATACCAATGCGAAGCGGTGCTGTTGGTAAACCAATATTGAATGTGCCATAACAATGCCCAAAACAGCAAAAGCGGCAATACGGCTATTGGTATACGAATCGCTAAAGGAAAACATGATACTGATGATCACCAGGTAAGATAACAGCTTTGTAAACACAAATGCCATTTTCAACCTGTCGAATATGTGATAAATAAAGAGGCTAAAAAATGGTTTACGCCAGGTTTGTCCAAAATTTATCAGCCAGGTTTGCCCGGCATCTTCAACCAATGTGTTTAGTTGTTTAGTGTAGATGAATGCGGTTATGGTTATAAGTAAAAAGGTAAATAAAATGATTA
>JAQBOS010000518.1 GCA_028287925.1 Mucilaginibacter sp.
TCAACTACGATAGATACGCTAACGAAACCATACTGAATGCTATTGTTAAAGCCAATATGCCCGAAAAACCAGTAGAGTTAATGGCGCATTTATTGGTGGCCCAACAGATCTGGCTTAACCGGTGTAAAGGATTACCTGCTGTTGGCGGCGCATTGTGGCCTGACTGGAAAGCTGATACTTTTAGTGATATTATAGCTGAGAACAGTAGTGAATGGCTTAATTACATAGCTAATTTACAAGAAGATGATTTTGAAAAATTGATTCCCTATAAAAACGCAAAAGGAGATAGATTTGAAAATAAATTACCTGATGTTTTAGCGCATTTAATTAACCATGGCACCCATCACCGGGCGCAAATTGGCCAGCAATTAAAATTTTCAGGAGCTGACAGCCTGCCAAACACAGATTATATTGCTTATATAAGACAATTAAATAGCTAACCTGTGTGCCTTGTTGCTTAAATTTGACGGTATATAAACTATAAAAATGAAAAGAATACTACTAATACTTCTTACCGCTTCCGCATTATTTGGCTGCTCGAACAAAAAAGCGGAAAAGAGCGCCGTTATGGATCAGGTAATGAAAGTACATGAAAAAGTAATGGAAGTTGACGGACAGGTAATTGCAAACCGAATGAAGCTTGATACGCTGTTAAAAGACAACACCTTAGCTGCAAAAGATAGTGCTTTACAACTAAATAAAAAGTTAACAGCAGCTGAAGATGCCATGGAAGACTGGATGCATAAGTTTGATTACGAACAAAAAGGCAAATCGGACGAAGAAGTTATAACTTATATGAACAATCAGAAAAAACTGATAATGGCTATAGACTCACAACTTAACATTGCAGTTACCGAATCGAACCTTTACCTTAAAAAAATCAAATCAAAATGAAGAAACTGGTATATGCAATTGCATTTATTTTGTTGTGGAACGCATGCAAGCTTAACAGTAGCGATAATAAAGCCTTACCCATTTTTGGCAACAAAGAAGCGGTTACCAAAACTGTTAATGGCAAGCAGGTAACTGATACGCTGTATCAAACAATCCCGGCATTTAAGTTTGTTAACCAATACGGAGATACCATTACAGACAAAAGCCTAGACGGTAAGATCTATGTAGCTGATTTCTTTTTCACTACCTGCCCCAACATCTGCCCGGTTATGCATCGTAACATGCTGCCTGTTTATAATGAGTTTAAAAGTCACGCCGATTTCAGGATCATATCGCATACCATCGACCCAAAATATGACACCGTACCTGTATTGAAAAAATATGCAGATAAGATGGGCATAAGCGGCAACACCTGGTGGCTTTTACACGGGCAAAAAAATGACACTTATACCATTGCTAAAAGCTACCTGGTATCGTTACAAGAGAAAAATCCACAAGGGCAGTACGTACATGATGGTTATTTTATATTGATTGATAAGCAAAAACGTATTCGCGGAACCTACCAGGGAACCGATGCTAAAGAGGTTGAAAAAATGACTGCGGATATTAAAACATTAATGGCCGAGCCCGATCAAAAGTCGACCAAATGAAAATAAAGCTCATAGGCATTATTTGTGTTGTGTTGGCAGCTTTTGTAATTTCATGTCAAAGCGATGAACAGGTTGAATTTAACCGTTATTTTTCAGCCGGGAGTGCCGTTTACCAGGCGAATTGTCAAAATTGCCACGGTGCGAAGGGTGAAGGCCTCCAGGGATTGATCCCGTCGCTTACTGATTCAGTCTACCTTAAAAGCAATAAATATCAGCTGGCCTGTTTTGTTAAAAACGGTTTAAAAGGACAGATCAAAATCTCAGGCAAACAGTTTGAAGGCGAAATGCCCCCTAACGACCTCTCCCCTGTTGAGATTGCGCAGGTTCTTACTTATGTTACAAATTCGTTCGGTAATAAGTCAGCAACAATAACAATTGACCAGGCAAATGCTGATTTAGCTAAGTGTAATTAATTATAACTACCTTAACTGCTCACAATTTACAAAATGAGCTTTTTTAACCCGGTTTCATTAAATAAACAGTTTGAGGTACGCGGTTCTGCCGGGTCTATTGACAATTATATTTCCCGGACTCAGCCCACAGGCTTTACGGCACATAAAACATCCAATTACAATTACATATTTTTATCAGATCTTTCACTGGGAACATTATTAAAAAATGGACGGCCGCCTGCTATTAATGGCATCCAAACAAAAGTAATTGTAACCCCTGTAAATAAAAACGCCGCAGTAGTAACGTTTAAAACCAAATTGAGATTTGAGCTGATCTTAACATTTTGTCTTTGGATAATAATCACCCTGTTTCAGTTAGCAGGTAAACAGCCAATTCCTGTTTGGATAACCGCCGTTCTGTTTCCAGGCATATTGATATTCTTTTTTCTTTTATACAGGATACAGGAGCACGTTTTGCAATCAAAGGTGGAACAGTATTTAAAGCTGTATAACGGTAACCCCGCAAAAAACAGCTAACTTTGCCTTGCAAAACGTTCTATCGCTGTCCTGATTATGTCGGGACGGAGGAAAGTCCGGGCAACACAGAGTATCCTGCTTCCTAACGGGAAGGCGCCGGCAGCCGGCGACAGCAAGTGCCACAGAAAATAAACCGCCCAGATTTATCAGGGTAAGGGTGAAAACGTGAGGTAAGAGCTCACGGCTTTTCCGGGCGACCGGGATCGCGGTAAACCTCAGGAGTTGAAAAACCAAATAGGTCCTGAAAGCGGAGCTGCTCGTTCCCTAATCTATTTGCCGCAAGGCAGGTAATTTGTCAGGATGGGTAGGTTGATTAAACCTGTCAGCAATGGCAGGGCCAGATTAATGATAGAAGCCAATGTAGAGACGCAATACTTTGCGTGTTTATAATGGAACAGAACCCGGCTTACAGGTTTGCTGCTGATACACCCCTTCCGGTAAAACGGGAGGGGTTATTTTTTTACACGATTTATGGATTTGATAGATTAACACGAATTATCCTCAAAACTGTCTGGTTTAATATCGTAATTTTAAATATCTGCATAATCAGTTAATCTTTAATAATCTGCGATTTTTCTTTCGGACTTCCGGACTTTACTGACTTTCGGACTTCCTCAAAAAAACTGTTTGTTTTTCTATACAATTATATATATTAGCGACATCATACTTCCACAAGAAAAACTTAAAACAATAATGGCTAAAATTTTAATAATAGATGATGAACGTGCGATACGGAGTACCCTGCGCGAGATCTTAGAATACGAAGATTACGTAGTTGAAGATGTTGATAATGGGATAGATGGCCTGGAACTGATAAGAAAGAACGACTATGACCTGGTACTGTGCGATATAAAAATGAACCGCATGGATGGTATGGAAGTGCTGACTGAGGGCCTTAACATTAAGCCTGATCTTCCTTTCATAATGATCTCTGGTCACGGAACGGTTGAAACAGCCATCGAGGCCAGTAAAAAAGGAGCTTTTGATTTTATTTCAAAACCACCAGACCTTAACCGCCTGCTAATAACTGTACGCAATGCGTTAGACAGGGGAAGCCTGGTTACCGAGGCCAAGGTATTAAAAAGGAGAGTATCAAAGGTGCGCCCTATTTTGGGTGATTCGCAGGCTATATTAAAGATAAAAGAAACTATTGATCGTGTTGCCCCTACTGATGCGCGTGTGCTGGTTACCGGTGCTAATGGTAGCGGTAAAGAGCTGGTTGCACGCTGGCTGCACGAAAAATCAAACCGTTCAGGCGCGCCCTTGATTGAGGTTAACTGCGCAGCCATACCTTCAGAGTTAATTGAAAGTGAACTATTTGGCCATGAAAAAGGCTCATTTACATCAGCCATTAAACAGCGGATTGGTAAATTTGAATCAGCCAATGGCGGAACACTTTTTCTTGACGAGATCGGGGACATGAGCTCATCAACCCAGGCGAAAGTATTGCGCGCGCTGCAGGAGAATAAAATAACCCGTGTTGGCGGCGAAAAAGAAATTGAGGTTGATGTACGTGTAGTTGCTGCAACCAATAAGGACCTGCTAAAAGAAATTGAGGCCGGTAATTTCCGGATGGACCTTTACCATCGCCTTAGTGTTATACTGATCCACGTACCACCGCTTACTGACCGTAAAGATGATATAGCTCTGCTTACACAAAGCTTTTTAGATGAGATCTGCAATGACTACGGCATGCCGGTAAAAAAGATCTCGGAAGCAGCGCTTGATGCACTGAAAGCATTACCATGGACAGGTAACATCCGTGAGTTAAGGAACATGGTTGAGCGTTTGATAATTTTGAGCGATAAAACCATTACCGATACCGATGTAAAAGCATTTGCAAATCCGTCATCACCTGCTGTTACAACAAACGGAAATGCCTCACCTCAAACAGATTTTGATCAGTTTACAAATTTCCAGGAGTACAAAGATTTCGCCGAGCGCGAATACATCAAATTCAAGCTTGAAAAAAACAACTGGAACGTTTCAAAAACTGCCGATGATATTGATATCCAACGAAGCCACCTTTACAGTAAGATTGAAAAATTTGGCTTGAAGAGGGGCGAGTAAAGTTGAATGAGTTGATTAGGTTGGCTGAGTTATGTCCCTGCTTTAACCTAATCAACTCAATCTAACCCAATCAACTTAATCAACCAATTTTGTTATTCTCCTAAAAAAACCTACCTTTCGGTTACTAACCTAATATTTAAAACCGGAATGGCCCTATCAGTAAAAAAACAACAACCGGCAGATGATTTCGATGCTGCCCCTACCCGCTTGCTCTCATTAGATGCCCTCAGGGGATTTGACATGTTTTGGATCATGGGCGCCGACGAGATCTGGTACACCATGAAAGAGGCTACCCATGGGCAGTCTCCTTTCTGGAACATGCTGGCATCACAATTTACCCACCCCGACTGGAACGGCTTTCATGTTTACGATCTGATCTTCCCGTTGTTTCTGTTCATGGCAGGTGTATCCACACCCTTTTCTGTTGGGCGTGAGCTTGAGAAAGGAAAAAGCCGGGAGCAATTGCTGTTACGGGTTATAAAAAGAGGATTGATATTGGTACTCTTAGGTTTAATAGCCAATAATGGCCTGCAGATAAGGCCGATTGCCGATATCAGGTTCGCCAGTGTACTTGGGCGTATTGGCCTGGCGTACATGTTCGCGAACATTATTTACCTGTATGCGAAGGAATCTCTGCTGATGATCTGGTTCTTCTTCTTTATAATAGGTTATTACCTGCTGTTAAAATTCACATCAGCACCTGGTTTTCATCCCGGTGATCTTACTCCAATGGGCAACTTTGCTTCGTATATGGATAGGACGTTATTACCCGGCCATTTATACGTTCCTTACCCTGATGGCAGACCAAACATGCACGACCCGGAGGGCTTATTCTCAACCATACCGGCAATAAGTACCGGGTTGCTGGGCATTATGGCCGGGCTAACGTTAAAGAATAAAACACTATCGCAAAATGCCAAAACATTGCGCCTTGTGATTGCAGGGGTAATATTCCTTATAGTAGCTCAGATTTGGAACCTTGATTTTCCAATCAATAAAAACCTTTGGTCAAGCTCATTTGTAATGCACGTTGGCGGTTTAAGCTTATTGCTGATGGCCTTGTTCTATTATGTGATAGATGTATTGGGCTATCAAAAATGGTCGTTTTTCTTTAGGGTGATCGGGATGAACTCGATCCTGATCTACATGTCAGGCCATTTCATAAAGTGGAATTACACCAATGAAGGCTTTTTTAAATGGCTGGGTCAATTAGCGGGAGAACCCTACGGTGCTGTATTAATGGCAATAACCTTTGTACTGGTAAAATGGGTGTTTCTTTATTACCTGTATCAGAAAAAGACTTTTTTACGGGTTTAATTCTTAGTGCTCTCTGTGCATTCTCCGTATCTCCGCGGTTATTTTTACCGCAAAGGCCACAAAGAATGCACAGAGCAACACAGCGTTATTTTTCCAATATCTCTTTAAGAGAAGCAGGAGAATAATTTATTGATTTCAGGGTTTTATTGTCGCCTGTACGGTAAACTAAAAACAAGCCGTCAATTTCTTTATGGTATGAATCCGTACCGGCAGTGTTTTTGTAATGTGCAATAGTTTTATCCGCTTCTTCAACTGTTTTACAGGCTTTGCTCATGTTTGAACGGTGAACCTCATCAAACAGTTCCTTAAATTTTTCGCCAAGGCCAAACTCAAGTATTGCACCTGCTAATACATATTGAAGGTCGCAAAGTGCGTCTGCAACTTCAACCAGGTCATTATCACTTACAGCTTGCTGAAGCTCTTTCAACTCTTCGGCTAAAAGTTCAATCCGCAACGCACTTCTTTCTTTTGATGGGATTGCCGGTTGCGGTATAATTGGATGTTTAAATGTAGTATGAAATTCTGCTACCTGATTTAGTGAATTGGTATCTTTTATCATTGTGTGTTTAATTATAATTCAACTTATATTTATCCGTTAATACAAGTGCCGCTAATATATAAATATGAACCAATTTTGTCTATAACTTGTCAAAATAAACTGCCAAAATTAATACGGGCACAATTGTTGAATAAATAATTATATCGGCATTAAACCGTTTGTCATATTATCAGTCTATAAGAAAAACAGCAGCGAAAACTGTTTAATTAATATCAACATGAAAAAGGCATTAAAATATTTAGTATTCACAAGTTTAAGCGGACTGCTTTGCTTGTTTTTAGCTTTTCCCGCCAGCGCCCAACACAGAGGCGGTGGTGGTGGGGGTAGCCATGGCGGCGGAGGCGGTGGTGGTCATTTCGGTGGCGGTGGTGGCGGTGGTCACGTTAGCAGCGGAGTTCGTTCAGGCGGATTCTCAGGTGGTGGCCGTACTGCGGTTGCACCACGATCCGGGTTTGGCGCTCAGCGTCAAAGTTTTGGAGGCCGTCCGTCTACACAAGGAACCAGCCGTTTTAATGGCGGCAGAGTTGCTGTAAACGGAAATCGTGGCTTCACCGGATCACGCGGATATGTAGGAGCACGTGGCTATGCAGGTTCCCGCGGTTACGCAGGTGCCCGTGGTGGTTATCGTGGCGGTTATTATGGCCGTGGTGGTTATCGTGGCGGCTATTATGGAAGAGGTCATTATTATGGACCAAGCTATTGGGGCGGTCGCAGCTATTGGGGATACCGTGGCGGTTACTTTTACCATGGTGGCTTTTATGGTAGCTTATATTACCCGCGCCTTGGCTTTAGCATAGGTTTTTTACCATTCGGTTATTATCCGTTTTATTGGGGTGATGCTCAGTACTATTACAGTAATGGCTTTTATTATCAGTATGATAATAGTCAGTATACTGTAGTTGAGCCGCCACTTGGAGCCGAAATAAACCAGCTTCCTGCTAAAGCGCAGCCAATTACCATAAATGGCTCTCAATATTATGAATTGAATGGAGTTTACTATCAACCGGTTACAAAAGACGATGGCACTCAAACATATGTTATTGCAGGTAAAGACGGTCAGCTGGAAACAAACCAGCAGGGACAGGCTGACAATGGTCAGAATGCACCTTTGCCGAAATTAGGTGATATTTATAATGATTTACCTGAAGGTAGCCGCACCATACATGTTAACGGACAAACCCTATATGTATCTCCGGATGATGTGTATTACCAGGCTACAACCGATACCAGTGGTAATAAAGTTTATAGAGTAGTAAGCACTCCGGCAGACGAGCCTCAAAACTAAAAAACATTAAATATCGATAGTTTTGAAACTATCACTATAAAAGGACCCTGGTAGTAAAATGCCAGGGTCCTTTTCTTATTTAGAGGTATATTAAAATTAACCGGTATTATTTATTGCAATGCCATAAAACCTTTTTACCTTTCAACACTTGTATACAATTATGTCCTAAATTATAATGAAAACCACCTTGCCCTACAGGCTAATATTTGTATTTTTAACTTTCCTGTTATTTATCCCTTTTTCAACCAGGGCATATTCTGTTTTAACCCACGAAGCACTTATTGATGCCAGCTGGAGCAAAAACATAAAACCTTTATTAAAACTAAAATTTCCGGGTGCTACTGAGGATGATCTGAAAAAGGCACATGCCTATGCCTACGGTGGGTGTTTACTGGCAGATATGGGATATTTCCCCTTCGGGAGTAAGTATTTCACCAACCTGTCGCACTATGTACGCAGCGGGGATTTTGTTGAAGCCTTAATTTCCGAATCTCAAAACATTAATGAGTATGCCTTTGCACTTGGTTCGCTTTGCCATTATATGGCAGATAAGTATGGCCATTCAATAGGCACAAATCATACCGTACCTTTGGTGTATCCTAAAATTGGTGAGAAATTTGGCGCCGTTGTTACTTATGAGCAAAATGAAACTGCGCATAAAAGGGTTGAATTGTCATTTGATGTTTTAGAAACAGCAAAAGGGAACTATGCAGCAGAAGCATATCACGATTTCATAGGGTTTGAGGTTGCTAAACCTGTTTTGGAAAGAGCGTTTTTAAAAACTTACGGAGAAGATATAAATAGCGTTTTTGGGGATTTGGATCTTGCAATTTCAACCTACAGATGGTCTGTTAAAAGTTTAATGCCTACTGTAACCCGCGCAGCATGGAAATTAAGAAAAGATGAGATCCTAAAAGCTAATCCTAGTGCTAATAGCCATGCCTTTCATTATAAAATGAAAAGGAAAGCCTACATAAAAGAATTTGGTTCATCACGCATTAAGGGAAATTTTGGTGAAAGATTTGTGGCATTTCTAATTAGAATATTACCAAAAGTGGGGCCATTAAAAGCGCTTACATTTAAAGACCCGGGGCCCAAAGGTGAAGAGTTATTTATCCGAAGCTTTGATACCGTTTTGGTTCATTATCGTATAGCTCTTAAATTATTACATTCAGGTAAGTTAAACCTCCCTGATGTTGATTATGACACCGGTAAACCCACCGATATTGGTGAATACAACCTTGCAGACAAAACTTACAATAAACTGGTTGAAAATTTAAAGGATACAAAATATAATAACCTTACTGAACCGCTCAAGCAAAACATCCTTAACTTTTACAGCAAAGCAGATACTGCGGCACTTGCAAAAAAGGATCATAAGGAATGGAAAAAAACTTATGCCGCTTTACAGGGAATAAGATTAGCCAATACAGTTATTACAGATAGTTTAAAAACAGCAAAAGGCCTGAATTATAAGCTGAATGAGCCTGTAGCCAAACCCGCAGGAAATCAATAATTTTGATTTAATAAATGTTAAGTTGGTTATCGGAGATTAGAGATTAGCCTTTCTAAACTAATCTCTGATCTCAAGCCTCTGATCTCTTAAAACCCCACCTCAAATATTTATAATACCAGGCAATATAGCAGAGCGGGGTGATTTTTATCTCTTAATTGTTTACCTGTTTTAAAAGCTACATCAATTTAACCATTTAATTTACAGATCTTTCAAGTTATCGTTCGGTATTTTATCAACAAGCTTGTCATAGGGATCAATACCCACACTTATCGGTTTACCATCAACAACAATTTCAATGGCATGCTTGCCTGCTGTAAGCTTATATTTTTTAATATACAGCGGGTTTACCTGCTGGCGTCCTTCTTTATCTTTGGTTTGTGCGGCAAAAACCGCTATATCTACATAATCATTCATCGGTGCATCTACGTAATTCCCTTTGCCCTGTATATATGATTTACCTGTGCTTACATTTAAAGTAACTTTGTATTTGTTATTACCAACTGCAACTGATTTTGCACTAACAATCTTGTTATCATAAAAGGTGATCCTTTCCCAGGTATCTGTTAAATAATACTGCAATGAATCAGGCGTATGCTTTTTCAGATAACGGTACAGATCATTGCTACCGGCATATGGCGGGTCCTTTTTAAATGCATAATCCTTTTTAAACTCCCGTAAGGCCGAGTTCATATTATCCTCACCTATTAGATCTCTTAATCCATATAAAACTGTACCTGCTTTGTTTTCCCATACAAACCATTCATTTGCTTTTATAAGCGGATGTTCTGCTTCCTCGGTTCTGCTATGGAGAAACAAATACGCCCACATTTGATCAACCAGCAAACCGCGTATATTATTTTTACCATAGTGTTTTTCGGCCATAACATACGATTCGTATTTAGCTAAACCTTCAGGTATTACAAATGATCCTACCGTGTTATTCGGCGCTACCTGGAACCTCCACCATTGCTGCGCCAGTTGTTGTGTTGCCATATAATAACAATAATCTAACTGATCAGGGCTTTTGAAATCTGCATTCCAGCCAAGTTTTTCCTTATAAGTATCAAGTGAAGTAGCTGAAGATGATCCAGGGCCATAAATGCTGGTTTCAGCAAGGCTCAGATCTTTAAACGGATAGTTACCATAAACACTTGAAAAATAGCTCAAGCCATCCTTAAATGCATTCATAAAACGATTGATATTAGCCTTATGTTCAGGATGGTAGTATATGTTTACATTAACGCTTTTCCCGCTATCAATTTTAACATCGCTGTGTAATACGGCATACCTTGCGCTTATAAAGCCAAACGGCGGATACATCCCCGGCTGATCCTGTACATAATGGAAATAGTTGCGCCCGTTTGAAGTCCATTTTTTTTGAAGTGCTCCTGGTGCTAAGGCAGTTTGATCTTCCGAAGTGCTCACAGTAAGATCCATTTTTGCCAACATGGCGGGTTTACCGGCTTTGAGCCTGTTTATTCCTTCAGGATCATTTTGGGCAACTTCCTCTTCAGTTTTAGGCGGAAGATGATTTTGCTTACGTTCGTAAGGGCTTCCCAGCTCATCATCGTCATCATAACCCAGGCCCGGTAATCCACCTTTATAAAATGTACCGTTACGGAGTATATTGGCACTAAAAAGGTCATTACTAAACCCTGTATAAAATACAGCGGAGTTAATCTCTACAACGATTGAATCACCAGGCGCCAAAGCCTTGCTAAATTGATACAATCTGAAGTCGGAAGTATCTTGTTTAGGTCTGAAAAAATTGAGCTTCCCCCTTGAATAGATCAATGGAGATGTAAATGGAATTTCCTTCCCTCCTGTCTTCAAAGTATATTCCGTTACACCATCGGCATCAAGTAACATTTTGTTTATGGGCTTATCCGTTTTATTTACTAAAGTAATAAACCCATGTGTTTGCGCTCGTTGCTGATCGGGAAACAGATCAACAGCCAGCTTCATTGCACTTACTTTTGGCAAAGGGAGCTTGTCGTAAGGTTTTAAAGTCCGTTCATAAACTACAGCACGTTGTACATTTTCCGAATTTGTGAGATAGCTATTCAAATAGCTTACGTTATAGTATATAAAAGAACCAACTGTAAAAAAACACACTAATAAAACACCGGCCATTATTCGTGTTCTGTTATCAAACCTTTCTTTAACAAGCTGCCACCTTTCTTTAAATGTTGACGAGATACCCCGGTAATAAAACAGCGCAGCTATTATTATCAATAAACCTGCTGCAAGCAGCCAGTATAAATTAAACCATGCTACCGGGCCTGCCATATGACCAATGCCATCCATATCTGATATTTCATAGCCAGGAGTGTATGAATATAAAAGCGGCCTGTAATTGAAAATAGAAGTAATATTCATAAAGAACATCACAATCCAGATTACTATGCCTATTCCATGAGCGGCAAACTTATTATTAACTACTACATGTATTACATACGAAAAAACTACCATCTCCAAAAACCGGGGAAGCACCAGCGTAAATACAGCCATTAAATAAACGGGCAGGTTAAATTCTGTATAACCCTTTATCAACTGAACCAGTATCCCCAATACCATTGGTATTAGCGAAAGGCCAAAACCAAGCACCAGCAAGCTCAACAGCTTTGATCCATTTAAAACCCAATTTGGCGCCGGCAGAGAATCATTTATAAAAGCATAACGGGTAATCCTGTCACGGTGAACGGTTTCGCCTGTATAAAATATAATGATGAAGAAGATGAAAAACAGGAATACTTCGTTAAAGATCGCTATTAAAGTAACTGTACGCGGAAAATCATCTACACCATAATTGTGTTCATTACCCATATAAAACACAAATCCTAAAAACAAAAGCCCGCACGACATAATGATCCAGAAATAATTATCGCGAATGATGTTCAGCAATTCAGTTTTTGTAAGGCTCAGAATAGTTTTGATGTTATATGACCCTGTGAAGCTTGTAACCACCTGCGGCCGTACAGCATTCCGATTTATTTTCAGTTCATTCTTAATGCTGCTCTTATCGCGCTTGCCGCTAAAAAAATCCTCAAAATTAAACCTGATGTAGGTAAATACTAAAACACCAACACCTAATAAAGGCCATATTATCCTGTTCAATAACAACGATCCGCTAAAAGTCATCATGGTTACATTTTTCAGCTCATCATTTACATCTTGAAATTGCATCCTGATTCCACTGAATGCAAACGGATCAGCCAGGTTAATTACATCCTGATTGTTAGTATGGGCCAAAAAGAATGTTGCTATCAGGTACCCTAAAAATAAGATGATGCCGCTGCTATAAATTACCTTTATGTTCCTTGTAATGGCAACCAAACCATAAAATATTGATGAAGTAAAAACGAGATTGGGAATACCGATCATTAAAAAAGGCTGCAAGTAATATTTTAAATTATTGGGGCCGTACCTGGCGGCTATGTTGAAACCAATAAGCGGCCCGATTTTGGTGCCCGCAAAAGCCCCAAACATTACTGCGCTTCCAATAATTAACACGAATAATAACGAACTAAAATATCGTCCCCAAAAGTATCCGAATTTGGTTATAGGGTAGGTTAAATAATAATCTTTAGTGTTATACTCTATATCTTTGTACAGCGGCATCCCCATTATGGCCGATGTAACCAGCATCATTATAATTGAGATCCAGCCCATAACAAATACAATAAGCCTCGGGCTATTAATATGCTCTTTTTCACCTACAGGCAAAGCACCTGCAGTAAAAGTGAATAGCATAAAGAGAAATGCAGCCGCGAAATAAACGTAAACCGCGGGCCTTCTGAGCTTGTTTTGAAGCTCGAAAATGAATATTTTCCAGAACATAATGAGTTGATTTTAAGGGTTTAAATGGTGTTTACGTCTACTCGTGTGGCAATATTGCTGAAATAAACATCCTCCAGGTTGGGAGTGGCTAATACAAAGCCTTTGCCCGGATCTGTATCCTGTAATATCCGGATGTGGAGTCTCCCGGTTTTTAACTGGGTAGATATTACCGTAAAGTCATCCTGGTAAAAACTTAGCTCAGCTTTATCAATTGCTTTGGTGAATATTTTTCCTTCCATTTCACTAACCGCGGCATCGGGCTGACCTGCATATAATACTTCACCCTGGCAAATAATAGCAAAGTTGGAGCAAAGGGTACTAACATCTTCAACAATATGGGTTGAAAGAATAACGATTGTATTTTCGCCTAACTGGCTTAGCAAATTATAAAAACGGTTGCGCTCTGCCGGATCAAGCCCCGCGGTTGGTTCATCAACAATAATTAGTTTGGGATTACCAATAAGTGCCTGCGCTATGCCGAAACGCTGTTTCATGCCTCCGGAATACGTGCCAAGGTTCTTTTTCCTGTCTTTACTGAGATTTACATTATCCAGCAATGCCCCTACCAGGTCTTTTCGCTCTGCCGCATTGCCAACCCCTTTAAGCTGGGCGATATGATCCAGCATGCGCTCGGCGGAGATCTTTGGGTACACACCAAATTCCTGGGGCAAATAACCCAACAACTGCCTCACCTGGGTTTTATTTTTAAGCACATCAAGGTCATCCAAAAAAACACTTCCGGCATCTGCCTCCTGTAATGTGGCAATCGTTCGCATCAGTGATGATTTACCGGCGCCGTTAGGGCCCAGCAAGCCAAACATGCCGTTATTTAAGGTTAGCGAAACATCCTTTAAGGCCTGTACACCATTGGAGTATGTTTTTGAAAGTGAGTTTATCTGTAATTTCATATCTGTTAAAGTTTAAGTATTATTTTTTTATTAATTGTCTTTTAAGAGCCCCGGTTATTATTAGTTTGGCGCTATCTGCTAATTGGTATTTTAAATTAGGGATAATAGCTTCATGTAATTGAAGCTGGCTTTTGTTAAGTATATTTAGATTCGCACTCTGGAACCGGTTATCCTTCAAAATAACCATGTTCGATCCGCTCCCTTCACCTAAACCAATTACCGCGTTAATAAATTTGATATTGTTACTCTGAAGAATAATAGAGCTGGCATGTTTTTCAGTAATCGATAAGCTATCAAGTGTAAATCCATGGATTATGGTTGGCCGCCATTTAAAGTCTGCACTTGCAACCGTATCCGTAACTGCCCTGTCACCAGCCATGTACCTGGCATCCGCATCAATTTCCACAAGAGCAGGGCATGATATAATGAGCACATAATCAGCCCGGCTATTTTCAAAATTCCCGGGAAACGCTACGTTTATATAAAGTGTTTCACCCTTTTGACTTACTCTAACAAAACGGGCAGCGCCAGGCTCCATTTTTACACTAAACGGCCCTTGTTTTACTATAATATTAGCAGCAGTTGATGCATCAAGATCAATTGATTTAAAATCTTTGAAATTTAAAGCAACATAATCTTTATAAAGATTTTTATAAGTGCCACTCTGATAGGATACCCTTATTAACAGGTCAAAATAAACCAGCGAAACAATTATCAACAGTGCAGCCGCTATTATGAACTTATTACTTGTTTTCATTATTCTGTTTTTGTGGGGTTGATCCATAATGAGCTGATTTAAAGCTTTCATACCTTTCCTGGATCTCTTTGGCAGAAATATCCAGCAGATACATATTTTTGAATAATTCGGGCAGGTTTTGCTGCAGAAAATTTTCTTTCCGTAATCGTTTTACTGTTTCGTAACCGTTAGGCGCTACAAATAGGCCCAGCCCACGTTTGTTGTAAACCACTTCCTGTTTCTGCAAAAACTCATACGACCGCATCACCGTATTCGGATTTACTTCCAGTTCAATAGCCAGGTCTCGTACCGATGGGATCTTTTGTTCGGGCGGCCACTTGTCCAGTAATATATTATCGCACACATAGGCTGCTATTTGCAGATATATGGCTTCGTTATCTTTAAATTCCATAATCAGCCATTAGCTTAAACCTGTTTTTCTTTTAACCTATAATACGCGGCAGTCCAAAAAATCAGTGCCACAATAAATAGTATACACACCACAAGCGTATCATTTTCACGCATGCCCGTTATGGCTACATTCCTGTTATTATCAATAAGTTCAATATTACTAAAAGGAGTTGCAGGGCGTATTTCGTGGTTTATCAGCGCCTCAATAAATGAAGTATTAATAAGTGTGAGCACTATTATTGAGATAAAAAAGCAAAATGCCGTTTTTATGAAATGAAGTTTTTCAAAGAAGATCGCTCCCCATAATGCCACGCCATGCAAAAAAGAAAAAACAACAAAAAGCATTGGTGCAGGCTCAACAAAAACATTAAATACCTCAACATGTTGATTTGGCCAATGCTTCAGGTTTAACAGCAACATTAATATAAGATAAAAGCTGCCTGTATAAACCAAAGAAAATATCACATAAGAAAACACCCATCCTACAATAAATTTTTCAAAATTAGATGCCGGTAAAGTAAGATATGCTATGGCTTTTTTCCTATCGCTTACGTCGGCAAATATGGTACTGGTAAATATAGTTCCGGCCAAAAAGTAAATACATACAAACAGCACGGTCTGAGTTCCCAAGTTTATCGGCTCAGGCATTAAATATACTAAAAAGCCACCACCCACTAACATTACACCTATTAGTACCGCTAATCCCATCAGGTACGTTTTATAATGCTCTGTAAGTTGTTTTATAAACAACAGGCCAAATCTTTTCGCATTAAACGTGTTATTCATATCAGTTAGCTTTAAGTATTTTTATCAGTGAATCGTTACTGCTGGTAATGGCATTAAAAAATAACTCAAGATCTATTTTGCTGAATTTTCCGGTTGTGTTCTTCAGAATAGCGTTTTTGCCGCGCATACTATCTTCCTCATACAAAACTTCCAGACCATTGGTATCATTAAAAACACCGAAAGTGATTTTTTCTGTGATCTCTTCCACTGAATGATTTACAACAATTTCACGATCATGCAGGATTAAAAGCGTATCTATCAAACTATCCAGGTCGCGAACCTGGTGGGTAGAAATAACAATACAGCGCTCTTCCGTCAATATGGAAGCGATTAGTTTACGAAATTGAACCTTAGAGGGGATATCTAGCCCATTGGTAGGCTCATCCATTATTAACAAGCAGGTATTGGTTGCAAGCCCGAAAGCTATCATAGCCTTTTTTTGCTGACCAAATGACTGTTTATCCATTACCGCGGCGGCGTCAACATCAAGCGCTTTTAAATATTGATAAAAATCGGCATTGCTGAATTTCGGGTAAAAGCCTGCTGTGTTTTTTACAAATTGTTCGGGAGTTAATGATGGAACAAATAACTCCTCGGCCAGGAAATAAACATTTTCCAAAACAATTACCGGCCGGGTGGAAACATTCGTACCGTTAAAAAGGCAGCTCCCCTTTTCGGGATGAGCCAGGCCCACCATGTTTTTTAACAGGGTTGATTTTCCGGCGCCGTTTTTCCCAAGCAAACCATAAATATGCCCTTGTTGTAAAGAAAGATCAAGATCTTTAAAAAGCAGCGGTTTGTGCCGGTAACCGAAACTTAAGCTTTTGATTGCTATCATTTTAATGCTATAGTGTATTAGTATAATAGTACACTACAAATATAGAATAGAATTTATGTCATTAACAAACTAATTGTAAAATATTTTTTTTTAGCTGGTTTGTATTACCTAACTCACAAGCGAAAAATACTTTATCTGTGCCTAAAAGGCTCAAAAAACTTACCGGTTGCCTGGCATTGGGGCTAAAGCACTGTCCCTTTTAAATTAAGCTAACGTATTCGATATAAAGGTGGGGAGTATAGTGCTTGATTATCAGCTATTTGCATTTATTTAACTACTACAACAAAATGAAACACCCTGATAATCAGCATGTTTCACAGCGTTCCAGGTGTTCCACTTGTAAAAATGGAACGCTTTCCCGGCGTGGATACACAAACTTGCGCCTCGCCTCATCTAAAGCTACGGCTGTACGCGGTTGGAGAAGAGTTTGGGGTGAGGTGACCGTTTGCTTAT
>JAQBOS010000569.1 GCA_028287925.1 Mucilaginibacter sp.
TCTTACCGGGTTAATATTACCTCCTGCGGCCAAACCCACCACGGCTGCGGCCAAAGCCTGATCTGCTGCTTGAGCTCCTGCTTCCAAATCCACCGCTTCTTACTGAACTTGAGCTTCGGGTACCGAATGACCTTTGCGATCTTGATGGGTTGCTTAAGCTGCTCCGGCTGCTTGCTCTTGACGACATAGCCGATGAAGTAGTTGGCCTGAAAGTGGTATAAGTACGGGTACGGGTATAGTAAGATGGATAATAGCCATAGTGGTACATCGGCATGTAATAGCTGTGCGGACGCAGCAGATAGCTCATCAATAAAAAATCAGTAAATGTAAATGATGAGTGGTAATAATTATTGTATCCCACATAGCTGGGGTTGCCCTGGATATTTAAATCGGCGGTATTGCTATTATTATCCGGGCTAACATTAATACTGGCTACGGTTACCGATTCAGAATTGCTTACATCATCTATAACCTTCAGTTTATTATTGTCGCTTTCCTGAACTTTCAGGTAATCAATATTACCATCCTTATCCAAATCAAGGTTGTTGATCTGGTTGGCAGGATTGTTAATTGCCTTTTCAAGTGTTTGCGGATCGGTACTGGTTTTAACAAACTGGGCCAGCTTGTTTACATCAAAGCCGGCGGTAGTATTGTTTTCAATAGTTACATTATTTTGTTGTGGCCTGTTTTGGTTACATGCCGAAGCAAGCAACACTAAACCTGTAAGCGCTATGAAGATCTTTTTCATGATGTTTTTTGAGGGTTTGCCGGCAATCGCAGCTTTATTGATCATTGTGTTTGCCGGTTGGCTTTTTTGTTTTTATGATATTTAGATACAGCGATGTAATGCGATGTTACAAAAAAAATCAATTTATTTGAAGAGTTAGCAGTTGCGATTCATTTTTTTTTATAATTCCAGTGCTTATAGGATTCTTTTTTACCGGGAATTATAAACCTTAATTGCTTTTTATTATTATTGTTACCTGTGGCTGTTGTTCCAATAACCCGCCCTGAAATTATAAACCATAAACTATTTAAATTGAAAAGGATCTTCTTCATTGCAATATTATCTGCCGGTTGTTTTACCGTAGTTGCCCAGCAGGCGCAAACCCGCACGATTTTTGCCTATGGCGGCAATTTTAACAAACAATTTATGCGGTATGTGATGGCTTTAACCAAAAAGGAAAACCCAAGGATCTGTTTCCTGCCAACTGCTACAGGCGATAATGCCAATGTTATATTGGCCTGGTATTCTGCCTGCGAAGAGCTGAACATGCGCCCATATGTACAAAGAGTGTATGTAGCATCGTATACAGAAAAAAAGACTTTTGAAGAAAACCTGCTAAGCATGGATGCCATAGTGGTTGGCGGCGGCAATACGCTAAATATGATGGCTATCTGGAAAGCACAGGGGATTGATACCGTATTAAGAAAAGCTTATAACAAAGGGATCATACTGGCAGGTGGCAGCGCAGGCTCGCTATGCTGGTTCCAGGGCGGCACTACGGATTCAAGGCCAAAGGATCTGTCTATTGTGCAGGGTTTAGGCTTTATCCAAACCAGCCACTGTCCGCATTATCATAGCGAGCCTTTGCGTAAGCCACTTTACTTCGAAAATATTTTAAAAGGCAGGTTAAGCCCCGGCTATGCCATTGATGATCTGGCCGGGATTGTGTTTGAAAACGAAAAGTATGTAAAATCAGTAGCTGTTGATGAAAAGAGCAATACTTACTTTGTTTCTGTAATTGATGGTAAGGTGGATGAAAAGCTGTTGCCAGTAGGGGAGGTTTTGAAATAAGGTTAAAGGCGAAAGGTAAAGGGTAAAAGGCTTTGTAGTAGAAACTTGCGATCTTTTTAAACGGCAAAGCCCTCAACGAGGCTACCAAAAACAAACTAACCGAGTTAAACTTCATAAGTTTTAAAAGCATTTTGAAATTTGTATATTTGTTTAGCGTGAAAAGAAAATAGATATGGTATATAAGCAAACTTTTATTCCGGATAAAAAGAATCATAGCATTGAAATGCCTGAGCGTTTTTTTGGAAAAAAGGTTGAGGTAATAGTAGTAGAATTAGGTAATGCTGGTGATGTCTCTCATCCATCTCCGCCGGTTGGTAAAAAGATTTCGGTAAATGAGCTATTTGAAGATTTTGGCGCTAATCCGGATTTCCCTTCCATTGATGAAATAAGAAAGAAAGCCTGGCCTTCTAAATGGTAATATTTGATACCAATATTTTGATTGAGTACTCTCAAATATTTATAGAAGGATAATGACAAAGCGGGAGAAGTATCATTTAGTTTTTCAAAAATTAGTTAGTTCAAAGGGAACAATATTTTTTGAGGCCAGAACTGATTTAGAGGATTATTTTGATTTGGCAATACATATTAGTGATAGCGATAAAATTCATGCAGTCAGTCAGATAAATGCACTCGACAGGGTGCAAAATGGTTTTAAAGCAGATGGTATATGGGGCGATGTCTTTGGTTCTCCGCTCTATATCTATGCCAGTAACAAAACCGTCGAAGTTGGAGAGGGTGGCACGATTTTGACAATAGACGACTTTAAGCAATTATTACAAGAGTGGCTTGACTTTATAAACTCCTAACTCTTCACTCCAAGCGTAAATTTCAGAATACATCCCACCTAATCCCTAAAATCCATTAATCCCGGTTATCTTTGCAACAAACTATGAAATACCTGCGCTGGTTGTTATTACCTTTTTCATTGATCTATGGCTTCGTTATCATTATGCGGAACTGGTTTTATGATGCCGGGCTGTTTAAAAGCTACCGGTTTACCAAACCGGTCATATCTGTAGGTAACCTTGAAGTTGGCGGTGCAGGCAAAAGCCCTATGACAGAATACCTGATCTGCTTGCTGAAACCAGACTATAAGCTGGCAACTTTAAGCAGGGGATATGGAAGGGAAACAAAAGGATTTTTGGAAGAGAGTCAGGAATCAAGAGTCAAGAATCAAGAGGGCGTGAATAACCACTCACCATTCACCACTCACTACTCACTACTCTCTAAACAAATAGGAGACGAACCCGCTCAGTTTAAACAAAAATTTCCGGATATTACGGTTGCCGTATGCGAGGACAGGGTAGAGGGATTAAAGCAATTGCTGCCTTATCACGACTTAATCTTAATGGATGATGCCTACCAGCACCGGGCCGTTGAGCCTGGTTTAAGCATTTTATTGTTTGATTATAACCGCATTAACGAACCTCATTTTTTATTACCGGCCGGGAACATGCGCGAGCCAATGAGCGGGCGCTGGCGGGCGCAGATCATTATTGTATCAAAATGCCCTGCAACGCTTACTGATGAAGAAAAAACCGCTTTGGCATATAAAACTGAGCCTTTGCCTTACCAGCAATTATTTTTCACCTCAATTGCCTATCAACCATTGCATGATTTGGAGGGAAACCTGGCTGGTAGATCAATAGATACGGATACCACCGTGTTTTTATTAACCGGCATAGCTAATCCGCAACCGCTGCTGCAATATTTAAGTAGCAGCACATCGCACATAATTCATCATAATTATCCCGATCATCACCCCTTTACCTTAAAAAATATCGCTAAACTTGCCGATGAATTCGCAGCTCATCCCTCACAAAAAAAAATAATTGTTACAACAGAAAAGGATGCGCAGCGTTTAGATGAATCCTGGTTAAACGCCGGGCAACTTGCTGATGAAAAGCTTCCCGTTTTTGTGATACCCATAAGCGTTGAATTTTTAAACGGCAGCGGCCACCAGTTTAATAAAATTGTTATTGACTATGTTAGAGAGCATACAGAAAACCACAGCATACATTAAAAGCCGTATTGGCGATTTTGAGCCCGAAGTGGGTATAATATTAGGCACCGGGCTTGGCGCCCTGGTGAATGAAATTGAAGTTGAAAAACAGCTGATGTATTCCAATATTCCTGATTTTCCGATTTCAACGCTGGAGTTCCACTCCGGTAAACTGATCTTTGGCACACTTAACGGGGTAAAGGTTGTAGCTATGCAGGGCAGGCTGCATTATTACGAATGCTATAACATGCAGCAGATCACCTTCCCGGTAAGGGTTTTAAAAATGTTAGGAATAAAAACACTGTTTGTATCAAACGCCAGCGGTTCATTAAATCCTGCCATTAAAAAAGGCGATTTGATGGTGATAGCCGACCATATTAACTTACAGCCGCACAACCCGCTTACCGGTCGCAATGAAGAAGAGCTTGGTCCGCGTTTTCCGGATATGAGCGAGCCTTACAAACGCGAACTGATTGTTAAAGCATTAGATATTGCAAAGGCAAACAATATTACCTGCCACAAGGGAGTTTATGTTGGGGTTACAGGCCCTAACCTCGAAACAAAAGCTGAGTATAATTACCTGAGGATAATAGGAGGCGACATAGTTGGGATGAGCACCGTGCCCGAAGTAATTGTAGCTCGGCACATGGACTTAACAGTATTTGCAATATCAGTAATAACAGATGAAGGTTTTCCGGAAGTATTAAAGCCGGTATCTCTGGACGAAATATTGGCAGTGGCCCACGAAGCGGAACCAAAAATGACATTGATACTTAAAGAATTGATAGCTGGTTTTTAATGCCTCATAAATTAAAATACATCCTTTTACTGTTCATCTGTGTTTGTACGCAGGCGGCTTTTGCGCAAATTCAACGCGGCAATAACAACCAGGACGATCCGCAGCGGCGGGTTAATTTACGGGACACCGGCACAACATCCGGCAAAAAGCTTACCGATGATCAGATGCTTGATTCGTTACGAAAAAAGCAGGACAGGAAAAAAGACAGCGTTGTTTTTAATTCAAAATTTATAAGGATCACCAATGAAAGGCTTTTACGCGACAGCACGCAGCTGCGGCCATTGGATACGGGCTTGTATAACTACGAAAATTATAGTCCGCTGTTGCAGCCGCGCACCCCTAAGATCAGCCTTGGCAATACAGGTTTGCCGGCAAGGAGCCTGTTATTTGAGCCATCGCACACCATTGGGTTTGAACCCGGCTTGCACGAGCTTGATCCCTATATGCTCAGGCCCGAGGATATCAATTATTACCGTGCAAGGGTTGCGTATACGCAGCTTTACCTGGTTGGGTATACCGGGGTTAAAGAGCAGATCTTTAAAATAACACATGCTCAAAATATTAATCCGCGATTAAATGTTGGTTTTAATTTAAATTTTACCGGGTCAAGAGGATATTATAGCAATAATAATGTTTTAGCGCAAAATGTAAGTGATGTTAATGCGGCTGCATTTACCTGGTACGAATCAAAAAGTAAACGATATAATTTGCTTGCGAATTTGATCTACAATAACATAAAAGCCCCGGTTACCGGCTCCATATTAAATGATTCCATTTTTGTAACCGGATCATTAGATAAAAGTTCACAGCCGGTACGCCTGCCGGCTTCATACGAAAACTGGAAAGGGGCATCGTTTTACCTGAAGCAGTTTTACTACATAGGCAGGATTGACAGTACCAGCAATGGGAAAGGTAAAGCTAATATATTGCCTACGCAGCGTGTAGCGTACACATTAAAATATGAAGCTACCAAATATGAGTATTTGCAGAATGGCGATGATATTTATAATGTATTTCCTGATTATTATTATAGTTCAAACAGGTCGAGAGATTCACTCTCGGTAACTCACCTTCAAAATGATTTCTCCTATAGCTTTTACCTTCGGAGCAGAGGCGAAAAGGTAAATAAAAATGAGCTAAAACTGGACCTGGGCCTTACGCAGGATATTTACACTTACGGACAGTATGTGAGCGATACCACCTTAAATCAATATGGGGTTAAAGTTGTATTGCCGGCAAAAGTGCAAAGTAATTCATTCCAGGATCTGACCGTTAAAGGCAGGATGAGTTATAAATTGAGCGACAGGGCGGCTCTTGAAGCTAACGTACAGCAGATTGTTCAGGGACGCGATTTCGGAGACTTTTTGTATAATGCAAAGCTTACCCTTGCAGGTAATGATAAGGCTGGTAAAATAATTTTGGAAGGCTACTCGCAAAGCAGCACGGCTCCGCTGGTGTATACCAGCTGGATCTCCAATCACTTTATCTTTCATAATAAATTCAGCAATCAAAAAACCAACAGCGTATCCTTTAACTACATCAATAGCCCGCTAAAGCTCGACTTTAAGGCTGAATACTTTTTAATAACCGACTACTTATACTTTACCGCCCAGGATAACGGAATTGATGCTCACCCCGCACAGCTTGGAGGATCAATTAACATGATAAAATTAAGCTTTGGCAAAAGTATAGCCTGGCGAAGGTGGCATTTTGACGATTACTTTGTTTATCAGAAAACCGATTACCAGGCAACGCTGCGTACACCGCAATTTTATAATTATGCCAGCATTTATTATAAGGCGCTTTTCTTTAATGTGCTGTATTCAAACATCGGGATGGATGTGCGTTATAATTCAACCTATGTGGCTCCGTCGTATGCCCCGGGCCTTGGCCAGTTTTATAATGGCCCAAATGTTACTTTCTCATCATACCCGGTAGCAACCATATTTTTAAAAGCCACCCTGCAACGCACCAACCTGTTTATAATGTATGATTATGCCAACCAGGGCCTTTTCAGCAAAGGTTATTATACCGTAAACCGTTATCCGCAACAGGATGCAGCGCTTAAAATAGGAGTTTCATGGGCATTTTATAATTGATGGTTAAGGGGTGCAATACTGCTTTATAGCCTCCAGGATCATATCTTTATCATCACCTAATTCGACGCTTTTATTTAAATCGATACATATTTTATTTTTTTCTTCGAGAGGGATTTCAACTTTGTCTTTAGCAGCTAAAATAGTTACTTCGCTATTTTTACTTAAAGTACGACTGCTTTTAAATTGATATTTTCTTATCCTGGTAAATGCCCGGTTAGCTAAAGCTTCCATATATAAAGGCTCCAGTTCAATCGCCTTGTCAAAATCTAATATTGCGTTATCAAAATCTAAATTATTTAATTTGGCAGTGCCCCGGTAGAAATAAATGTCGGCGTATTTGCCATTTAATTTTTCAGCATCATCAAGCTTTCTAATAGCTGTCTTATAATCCTCCTCCCTCATCAATTCTATGGCTTTGTTTTGCAGGTCATAAAATCTCTTTTCATCTTTTGACATGTCCGGTACCAGGTTTCTAAAATTTGTTTGTCTTTTAATGGCGCCGGTCGAGTAATATTCTGTCCACAAACCATCATCTTTACCGTCTTTAAAACTGCCTTTCTGTTTTAAAGTAGCATTAGGGAAATATTCTTCCGAATAGCCATTGGCTATACCCTTTAAGTAGTTTCTGAAGTAGCTTTTGTTCCCGTTTTCATAATAAACGGTGTTCATGCCATTTGCTAACCCGTCCTTTAGTGTACCTTCTTCGTCAATTTTACCATTCCAGAAATAATCAATAAACTTTCCGCTATATGGAGATTTTGCGTTTTTTAAATACCAGGCGCCCTCTTTTCTGTCCATCGCCTTTGTTGTAGGTATCTTCTTTATTTCATCGGGGCGTTTAGCAAATTCCTTTGTTGTAATATATATGATCTTGTCGATCGCAGTATATCCAAGTGCTTTTATTTTATCAGGGTTAGTAATAACCTCCAGGTGGTCAACATCTTCGTTTCTTAAGGTGCCGGAATTTTTATCGGGATCCTTAAGAACTGGAATACTATCAACTATGTATAGAATGCTTTCTTCTTTTTTTACCTCTTGTGCAAAACTGTTTAATAAGGAAAGTGATAGTACAAGGCTAAGTATATATCTCATAACAAATTGTGAGATGTAAATATATCAATACAGCCTTGAAATCAAAGGGATAGTTTGGCATCACGCGCTATTAGCGCATCAGGTTTTCTGTTTCTTCTTTTTGGCAGCCGGGAACAGCACATTATTTAAAATGAGACGGTATCCCGGCGAATTTGGATGCAGTTTCAAATCAGTTGGCGGATCACCTACAATGTGCTGGTAATCTTCGGGGTCGTGGCCGCCATAAAATGTCCATTGGCCTTTGCCGTATTCGCCGTGGATATAGCGGGCCTCGTTATTGCTTTTCATTTCACCCATAATGGTTACGCCTGGTTTAAGCAGGTTTTTATTATAGGCTGTGGTTAGGCCCATGAATCCTTTTATCACCTTATCATGGTTTTGGGTTAGCATGCTTGGCACCACATCCCATTTGGCTGAAAAATCAAACAAGGTAAAAAAGTCCCTCGAACGCTCAACCTGGCGGGTAGCCGTTACATCAATATTGCTAAACTGGTGCGACAAAGGGTTCATATCCAGCGTAAAGTTCTTGAAGGCAAATGTCTGGCTGAAATCTAATTTTGATTGCGCACCCGGGTCTGCAGCATCACCGTCAAACATCTGCTCGCATATATCGGTATTGGCGGCAGCCAGCGCTATGTCAAAAGTATCAGTGCCCGAGCACATGGCAAACAGGAAGCCCCCGCCCGCACAAAAGTCGCGGATATGTTCAACAACGGCCAGCTTCATTTGCGATACCTTTTTAAAGCCTAATTTATGTGCTGTAGCTTCCTGGATCCTTATATCATCATTATACCATTGCTCGTACCTGAAAGCTCCGTAAAACTTACTGTATTGCCCGGTAAAGTCCTCGTGGTGCAGGTGCAGCCAATCATATTTGGGCAGATCGCCTTTTATCACTTCCTCGTCATACAACACATCATAAGGGATTTCAGCATATTTTAATACTAAGGTAACCGCATCATCCCATGGCAACTTGTTTTTGGGGGAGTAAACAGCCATTTTGGGCGCTTTTTCAAGCTTAACCACATCCATATTTACTGATGGGTCGCTAACCTCGGTTAGGATCTGGTTTACCTTTGCATCAGCCAAAACTTCGTAGCTAACACCACGGATCTTACATTCATCCTCAATCTTTTTATCATACTTCATCATAAAGCTGCCACCGCGGTAATTAAGCAGCCAGTCAATCTCCTCGCCGTTCTTTAACGTCCAGAAAGCAATGCCGTATGATTTAAGGTGATCCTTCTGCTCTTCATCCATAGGGATTAATATAGAGGCACATCTACCAAAGAGAGGTAAAAGGGTTAAAGCTAAAAGCAGAAAGCAGAAAGGTGAAAGGTGAAAGGTGAAAGGTAAGTGGTTTTGTCTTTGCATTTTATTGATCACTTTTCTGTATTGCTATTGAGATTGCTATTTATCAAATGTAACGAATAAACAGTAAATGTATTACTGTAAGCCATTTTGAAATAAATGTATTTAACGTTCTTGTTTAACTATTAAAAGCTGTAGATTGTGACACCTTATCATTCAAATGGAAATAAATCAATTTCAAAACCTACTCAATCAGGTAAACGCCATAACCAATAAGTATAAAAAAGTCACTGAATTAACTGGAGAAAATTTTAATGTCTTTCGGATACTTAAAGTTGAATCTTCAGAAGTTAAAACCCATTCTGCTTTTATTGCTGAATTGTTGAATCCAAATGGTAGTCATGGTCAGAAAGATACTTTTCTTAAATTATTTATTAAGGCTTTTTGCTTTAAGGAAAATACAATTGATAGTGAATCTTGCAAAGTCAAAGTCGAAGAAAGTATTGGGACTATTAGTCATGACAGAACACAAGGAGGGAGGATTGATATAATTATAAAAGATGTACACAATCATCATATAATAATTGAGAACAAAATATATGCAGGTGATCAAGTGCATCAATTAACCCGATATTATAATTACTCTGATAATGCAGATATCATTTATTTAACCTTAGATGGAAAATCACCATCCAAGGACAGTATGGGTGATATGGAGGATGGAAAACATTTTAAGTGTTACTCATATGAACATGATATTTTAAACTGGTTAGAACTTTGCCGTAAAGAAGTTGCTATATATCCAATTGTAAGAGAAGCTATAACGCACTATATCAATCTAATTAAATACCTAACCAATCAAACTATTAATCAAAGCATGGAAGAGGAATTAAGTGAATTATTGAAATCACATTTAGAAGCATCTTTTACTATTACAGACAACTTAAATAAGGCCTGTGAAAAGGTTTCAAATGACTTTGGTAAAATTATAAAATATGAGTGTGAAAAAATTGGACTACAATGTGAATATGAAGTGAATTTTGAATCACGTTATAGTGGTATATGGGTTTACAAAACGGAGTGGCAATATTTCAATATCGGTTTTGGCTTTCAAAATTATGACAAGGACCTGATTTATGGTTTTTTAGTCGATTTAGATCCAATTACAAATCCAATTCCTATAGAACTTAGAAATCAAATTAAAGCTCTTCCAAATAGCTATAAAAGCACCGACTGGTGGCCTTGGTATAATAGGCTGGAAACACCCTACAATAATTGGAGCAAATTCGAAGCTTGGAAAGCAATACTCAATGGTAGTATGACCGACATTATTTTGGATAAAATTAAATTCTTACTTGATATTACAAAGGACATAAAGCTGTAATCCACCATTCATTTCACTTTAACCTTTCTTCAAAAACCTTTCGGCTTTTGCCTTTCACCTTTCACCTCCTTTTACTACCTTTGCCTACTATTTTAGAAAAAAATGAGCAAAGCAATTATTAAAACCGAAAAAGGCGACATGACCGTTGAGTTTTATGACAAGGATGCACCTAACACGGTAGCAAACTTTCTTGGTCTGGCAAAGTCGGGCTTTTATGACAACGTAACATTTCACAGGGTGATCCCTAATTTCGTGATCCAGGGTGGCGATCCAACCGGTACAGGTGCAGGTGGCTCAGGTAAACAAATCGACTGCGAGCTGACAGGCGATAACCAATACCATGATCGTGGTGTTTTATCAATGGCACATGCAGGCCGTAATACCGGCAGCTCACAATTTTTTATCTGCCATAGCCGCGATAATACCGCGCATTTAGACAGGAATCATACCGTATTCGGCAAAGTGGTTGAAAACGTTGAGGTAGTTGACGCTATCCGCCAGGGCGATAAAATTTTAGGAATTGAGGTGATTGAAGGATAGTTGAAGAGGTTGTAGTTGTTGTAAAAGTTGTAGTGGTTTTATTTCACTATCCTTTATAACCCTTACAACTTCTGCAACCTTTACAACCTTTACAACAACATATAACAAATGAATTTACAGGGAATTGTAGCCGTATCAGGCAAGCCGGGATTATGGAGAGCATTGGCTCAAAATAAAACAGGTTATATTTTAGAGAGCCTTGACGCGCAAAAAACCAAACTGGTTGCAAATTTGTCCACCGCTAAACTGGCGGCGCTTCATGAGATCACCATTTTTGGTTTGGATGACGATATTAAGCTGATCGACGTTTTTGAACGGATGAAAGAGTCTTCGGATGTTCCGGATAATAAGGCTGATGGCAAAAAGCTAAGAGCATTTTTTAGAGAGATATCTCCGGATCATGACGAAGAGAAAGTTTATGCTTCGGATATGAAAAAGATCCTTAACTGGTACCAGATCCTGAAAGATCTTCCGTTATTTAACGAACAAGACCCTGCTACAGCTGCCCCGGTTGCCGAAACAGCACCTGTTGCAGAAGAAGCTGCAAAACCTGTAGAAGCTACCGCTAAGGCAGAAGAAGTTGCACCTGCAAAGCCAAAAGCTAAGAAAGCAGCAGCAAAGAAAGCATAATAAGATAAAATCGTAGAGACGCGATGCTTCGCGTCTTTGCCATATTAAAAAAGCCAGAGGAAATATATTTTCTGGCTTTTTCTGTGTGAGAAAAGACGCGAAGGATCGCGTCTCTACTAGCAATCCACATGCTTACATTCCTCTTCTGAAAATTCAGGTTCAAAAGTGGCATGGATAATGTCCATATGTTCCAGGCGATGCCTTAGGTCTTTCTTTATTGTATTAAAAGTTGGCATGTATTCCGGGTCGACAACCAGGTGGGCTGTAAGTGCATTTTCAGTAGTACTTAAGGCCCATACGTGCATATGATGTACATCGGTAATGCCTTTGCATTTCAGCAGTTCCGCTTTTATTTTTTCAAGATCCATTTCCTTTGGAACCCCGTCCATCTCCAGTCGTAAGCTGTCTTTAAGCAGGCTCCAGGTGCCCCTTAAAATAACAACGGCTATAATTAATGATACAACGCTATCAATCCAGTAAAGCTTAGTGAAATAGATAATTATGCCGGATATAACTACACCGAATGATACTACGGCATCAACCGCCATGTGCAGGTAGGCGCCTTTAACGTTCAGGTCTTTGTCTTTATCCTTTACAAAAAGCCATGCGGTAAAAGCATTAATGCCTATGCCAATAAAGGCTACCCAGGCCATTGTACCACCGGCAACTACTTCGGTATGCATAAAGCGCATTATGGCTTCGTATATAATAAAGCCTACTGCTACAAATAATATAACGGCGTTAAAAAATGATACAATAATGGTAGATCGCTTATAGCCATAAGTATATTGGCTGGTTGCGTTTACCTTAGTAAGCTTAAAAGCCAGGAGTGCCAGGGCAAGGCTCGCCACATCGCTAAGGTTATGGCCTGCATCAGTTAGTAATGATAAGGAATGCGTAGCCAGGCCCGCTATTACTTCAATAATTACAAATGCGGAATTTAATATGATGCCCCAAATAAAGGCGGCGTTAAGGTGATCAAGCTTTGGGGCATGATCATGATGGTGATGATGTGAATGATCGTGACCTGCTGACATGCTGCAAAAATAGGAAATTAGTCCGGAAGTCCGAAAGACCGGAAGTCCGAAAGGAAAATTAAATAAGCGGAGAGGACGGGGTGTAGAGACACAATACTTTGTGTCTCTATATTATTAAAAGAAGATCAAATATAAGATCCCCAGCATCAGTACATATTTTACCGCGTAATATAAATTGCGGTTGTATGCTTTTATCCGTTTGCCAAGCAGCCTGATTGAATAAACATACCTGAAAGCTTTATTGATGTTCCCGGTTTTGTCTTCGCCCATATTTGGAGATACAGCGGCTGCCATTATAAACCAACCAAAGAACCTGTTCCATCCACGTGCAAACATGGTTTTAACCGGGCGCTGAATATCGCAAAAGAGGATGATCCGGTCTATATCAGTTTTATTTTCAGCATAATGAATATAGGTTTCGTCAAAAATTACATCCTCGCCATCTTTCCAGGCATAGCTTTGACCATCCACCACAATATGGCATTGCTCTGAATTTGGAGTAATTAGCCCAAGATGATAACGTAATGAACCGGCATAAGGGTCGCGGTGCATCAATAGCTCGCTGCCTGCCGGCAATACGGCAAACATAGCCGCCTTTACCTGTGGGATGCTTTTGATCAGCTCAATGGTTTGCGGACAATATTTTTTTGCGGAGGGATGAAAATCATCATACCATTTTAAGTAAAAACGTTTCCAGCCACGACGAAAAAATGAGTTAAAACCCATATCGTTATACTTATCCGAGCCCTTTATCAACTCTTCCCTTTCCAATTGCAAGGCCTCATCACGGATAATTTGCCAATTATCTTTAAGCAGCGACAATTCCGGGAAATTTGACGATTTAATATAAGGCTTATTCTCAACACCCGAAAAGGCATACATCGGCATGTTGATAGGAGCCATAAAAGTTGAATGGTCTGTTAGCTGCCTGAAAAACTTAAACCTAACCTTGCCCCGGTAGTGAACAATTATGGTTGATATTATTAAAATGTAAAATAATATGAACTTAAAAGAGATGAGCTCGGCGATTATTGTATGCATGTGTAACATTTTATTTACCAAAAATAGGGCTCTCCATTACACAGAGGGCATATTTAACAAAAAATAACACATTTTTACAGTTTGCTGACTATTTTTAACAATTAGTCAGGGTAGTGTCATTGATGATGATAGGGTTCACCTTTAATTATCGTATAGGCGCGATATAGCTGTTCGGTAATAAATAAGCGTACCATTTGATGAGAAAATGTCATAGCTGATAAAGATAGTTTATCATTAGCCCGGGCATAAACCGAAGTATCAAAACCGTACGGGCCACCCACTATAAAAACCAGGTTAGCAACGGAGGCGATAGCTTTTTTATCAATATAAGCGGCAAATTGCTGCGAGCTTAGCTCCATGCCTTTTTCATCAAGCAGGATAACATGATCAGTTGGGGTTATTTTTTTGAGGATCAACTCGGCTTCTTTGACTTTTTGCTGTTCCTGGGTTAGGGCTTTGGTGTTTTTAAGCTCATCAATTTCAAATATAACCAATTTGGTGTAGTGCTTTAGTCGCTTTACATACTTTTCAATGCCTTCCTTTAAATAAGCATCTTCGGTTTTGCCAACGGTTAGGAAAGTGATTTTCATTGGTGGTTGAGAGGGGTTGTAGTTGTTGTAAGGGTTGTAGTTGTTATAAATGTTAAAGCCGCAAAGTTAAGGTTATAGTTTTAAATGTTTATAGAGCTAAAATGCTGAAATGTTGTAATATTGCCGGAGGTTGAAGACTAAGCCGATTGGTTAAAACCATTTCAACTTTTACAACAACTACAACACTTACAACTTCAATGGATATAATAACCGATTACCAGCAACGGTCAGACTTTGCACAACAGGAAGCCGATAAATATAAAGAACTCGCTAACACCTATTCTTTGTACAGGTTAGGGGTATTTGGGCTGTTCATACTTGCCGTATGCATGGCTGTTAGCCTGGATGAGATAGGTATTATAGCCTTTTCATTAATAGTTTTAATAATTTGGTTTAGCTGGCTGATTAAAAAACAAAATAAGTATGAAACCTTAAAAAACTACTTCTTAGATCTTAAAAAGGTTACCGATAATGAAATTGGCTCAATAAAAGCCTATGCCAATATGTATGATAACGGGGCCATGTTTAGTAGCGATACGCACTATTATACAGCTGATATCGACATATATGGGAATTATTCCCTGTTTCAGCTTATCAACAGGGCGGCAACTTTCCCCGGTATGGTTAAACTGGCTGAATGGCTGCACAAACCAGCAGTTAAGGATGTGATTTTGTTACGCCAGCAGGCAGTAGCTGAAATTGCCGGTAAAAACAATTGGAAACTTGATACACAGGCCCACCTGCTATTTTCATTAAAGCAACAAAAGGAGCAAATTAAAAACCTATTGGCCTATTTAAAGATACCGGTTAAGATCAATGGCGAAAAATGGCTAAGCGTTTACTGCACACTTGCGCCATATATTTTACTGGCTAATGTAATAACAGGCATATTTTATACAAAGGCGTTTTACTTTTTGCCCATTTTAGGCTTGTTTAATTACAGGCAGTCGTCTTCACGATCGGATATTGTGGCAAAAACTGACCTGATAGCCGGCAGAATAGGGGCCACGCTTAAGCATTTTGTGCTGGCTTTTAAAAGCATTGAAAGTGAAGAATGGGAATCGGCCTATTTAATGGCAGTATCAGTTCAAATAAAAAATATAAACGGAGATGCAATATCAGACAGGATTGCACAGCTTTCAACGCTGATCAACAAACTCAACTCCCGGCTAAACCTGGTGGTTGATATTATAATGAATGTGCTCTTTGTGTGGAATATCCGCCAGATCATCAGCATAGAAAAATGGAAGCGCAATAATAAGGAAATTTTGGAGACCGCATTTGATGTATTGGCTGAATTTGAGGCTGTAATAAGCCTTGCAAGCCTTCATGTCAATTACCCTGAATGGGTGTTTCCTGAAATAGCTGACGGCTCCGGTTATACCTTATCAGCCAAAAATCTTGCACACCCGCTTATTAATATTGATAAACGCGTAGCTAATGATTATGAGCTGAATGACGCTTTTAAAATAGATATCATCACCGGCTCGAACATGGCAGGTAAAAGTACCTTTTTACGCACCATAGGCATTAATACGGTGCTGGCCCTTTGTGGCGCGCCTGTTTGTGCAGCAGAAATGCAGGTATCGGTTATTACCATAATAACTTATATGCGCATTAAAGATTCGCTGAACGAAAGCACCTCAACCTTTAAGGCTGAGCTTGATCGCTTGCAAATGCTGTTGAAGGCTGTTGAATCTGAAAATAAAGTTTTCTTTTTGATAGATGAAATGCTGCGCGGCACCAATTCGGTTGATAAATACCTGGGTTCAAAAGCGGTGATCGAGCAGCTGATAAAGAAAAAAGGGGTGGGCATGGTAGCCACTCACGATCTGCAGATTGCTGAGCTTGAAAAATCACACCCCGATTATGTGCGCAATTTTTACTTCGATATCCAGGTAGTAAACGGCGAAATGCTGTTCGACTACAAGATAAAAGATGGCGAATGCAAAACCTTTAATGCTTCCTTACTGCTTAAACAAATAGGGATTGATGTTCAAGCTTAGGAAAGGGCGAGAAGCAAAAAATCAAGAGCCAGGAATCAAGACAGGAAGATAAAAACAATAGACCTTAACACAACCAGATCTTCGGGCTAATTGTTCCCCACAAACATCGCAGGGTTCTCTATAAGAAACCCTGCGGAGACAAAGTTTGTGTATCCACGCCGGCAAAGCGTTCCATTTTTACTCATGGAACACCCGGAACGCAGTGAAACATGCTGATTATCAGAGGTTTTGCCTTTTACTAAAGATTAAATAGATGTAAGTAGCTGATAATAAAGCACTATACTGCCAACCTTTATATCAAACTCATCCGTTCCCGCAGGGTCTCTCATAGATTTAAGTTAACCCACAAAATTAAGGACTGTTGTTAGCATAGCTAAAGCCAATCATCAATGACTGAAAAAAGGAGTATCCTTTCCAAAGGG
>JAQBOS010000674.1 GCA_028287925.1 Mucilaginibacter sp.
GGGATCAGCGAGGTCACTCTGCAAATCCACCGAAGAAACGTCATGCAGAAAATGGCTGCCACATCGCTCGCCGATCTCGTGCGGATAGCTCAAAGATTGGAGATCCCACTCACCAATTCAAGGCGAGCGGAGGAAAGTGATCGTGCATAGACGAAGACCCGCCATTGCCGTTGTCGACGACGATCCAAGAGTAACCGAATCGCTAGAAGATCTTCTGGAATCGGCCGGATACGCCGTGTGTTGTTTCTCATCGGCGGAGGCCTTCCTTGCATGCGACCTGTCCGAAGTGGATGTGTTGATTACCGATATCGGGCTTCCAAATGTCGATGGCCTGCAGTTGCGGAACATTGTCATGCGGCGGCGCCCCGGTCTTTCGGTCTTTCTCATCACTGGACGTCACGAGATCGCCGATCAAACGCGGGCGAAAGGCATCACGGGTTTCTTCCGCAAGCCGTTCGATGGCACCGCGTTGCTTTCAGCCATCGGCGAGGCGATCGGAGCACAAAGAAATAGAGGAACGGACCATGAGTAATCGTTCGCTTTTGCAACGGGAACCGCCGAAGGAGTACGGCTCGGAAGAGCCGCTGGTTATCATTGTCGATGACGATGCTTCCGTTCGCGAAGCGTTGACCGAGCTCGTCATCTCCGCAGGTATCGAAGCGATTTGTTATGCGTCGACGCGCGCATTCCTTGATGCGGGTGCGCCCGACAGGCCAAGTTGTTTGATTGTCGATGTGCGAATGCCCGGTGCGAGCGGGCTTGATCATCAACAACACCTGGGGCGCAGCGGCGAACCCAGACCCATCAACTTTCTCACCGGAAATGGCGATATTCCGAAGACCGTACAGGCGATGAAGGCTGGAGCCATCGATTTTCTAACTAAGCCGGTGCGTGATCAGACTTTGCTTGACGCTGTACATACGGCAATCGCAAGGGACCGTGTCCAACGCGAACAATCGGTGGAGATTAAGCGCAACGTCGACAAATTGGCGACGCTGACACCGCGTGAGCGGGAAGTGCTTCAGCAAGTTATGAGCGGCCGTCTGAACAAGCAGATCGCATTTGCGCTTGGTATCAGCGAGGTCACTGTAAAACTTCATCGGAGCAATGCCATGCGTAAGATGGCAACGACGTCAATGGGGCAAATGATACGTATATGGGAGGCGCTGCCCGCCGCGGTCCGCGCCTGATCGCTGCATCGGTGGCAAGCATAATGTCAGGGCGCAACTCAACTAGGAAATATCGCAGTTTTAAGGCGAGCACTAAGGTCGTCGCGGCTGGCCGAAGCGATTCGAAGGCGAGATCATGGAGACGCCGGATCGCATCGTCGGGGGCAACGTCCGCTCCGGGGCGATGACGCAAGCCGGCCAGAATTTTCGGGTGAGCGTGACCCATGCCACAGCACGTAGGACCATCCTGCCCCTAAAGATGACGTCTGCGTGCTACTCCGCGCCTAAGACACGGAGACACGCGAAGTCGACGATCGGTAGCGTCGCCGCGGCAGCGCGCTGGGACGCTACGTTGTCGGTGCCGACGATCGCCTTGACTCATCCACTTGGTCATCGATCGCTGGACGAAATTCCAAGCAAACTTCAGTCGAACCTCAAGATGGCCGCAAGGCAAGGGAGGTGCGCATCGTGCATCTTCGCCGGTACCCGACCGCAGTACGCGACTGTTGGGGCCTACAACCAAGGCAGCCGGGATGGTCCGATTGTGAATGGAGACTAGACGATGATTACTAAATTGATTCTGGGAAGCGCAGTACTTCTCAGCGGTCTGATGGCCGCGAACGGCATTTTCATGCTCGTTGCACCGCTGGATTGGTACATGGCAATAACTGGCGTGACTACGACAGGACCCTTCAACCAACACTTTCTCCGCGACATCGGATTGATCTTTTTATTCAATTCCTCCGCGTTCGCAGTTGGGGCCGCGAAGCCTGAATATCGTCGCGCGTTGTGGTGTTCTGCAACATTGTGGCTCTCGGCACACGCACTCTTTCATGTTTGGGAGGTTGCAGTCGGAATCTGTGAGCCTTCGGCGCTCATTCGAGATTTCGCTGCCGTCTCGTCACCGGCCCTTGTGGGCGTGTTGCTGACCCTCTGGTCTTTCAGACGCGCTGGGCTGGCGACGAAAGTGTCGCAGGGCCGCTTGCGGCGATCAGCTTAGGTGGCATCCATTGATTGCGCGGTTGCATATGCAAAGAAGTTCACCGACCGTTACGCCCATCGTCAAACTCAAGGAGGGGTTGGTCGCAGTCTTCCCCAGGAAGCGCCAGCGGCATTTGCTGCGGCGGTGATCGACGTTGCGAAGGGCTAGGGGGATACCGCGTCTGAACGGGTTATGCGATGCCTCTAGATCTAGTCTAGCGTCTCTGCCACCTGTTTCAGGCGCTCCCGCAGCCATCTGTGTCCTGAATCGGTCGTATGACGAGGGTGCCAGTACATTGTCTCATGTATGTCCGGAAGCGGGAACGGCGGCTCCAGGGTCCGAATGTTCGTTGCCGCCGCGAGACGCGTTGCCGCCCGTGCCAGCACGAGACTGATTAGCGGCGTGCCCTGGAGGAAAAACGGCACCAGCAAAAAGCTCTCAACCGTAACGTCGATGCGCCTCAGAATCCCCAATTGCACCAGGTGCTGGTCCGCGAGGTTCAACTGTCGATCCTGGCCGATGCCATAAACGAGATGAGGAAGCGCCAGGAACTGCTCTTTGGTGATCTGGCGCTTGGGCACCTCCTTATTGCCCGCATCTACCGCGCAGAGCCAGCGGTCGCTGAAGACCGGCGTGCAGGGAAATTCCGAGTCGCCGAATAGCTCACTTGGTTCAATGACGATATCGGCCTGGTCGGTCTGTAACATGCGCGCGGCGTCTCTTGCACGCGGCAAGAGATGGATTGTGATGTTGGGCGCCTCCGATGCAATCGCCACGCACGAACCGAGTGAGAAGGACGAGGGACGCGTAATCAGATGCAGAAATGGAAAAGGTTCTGGCATCGACTGCGGGATCGAAGCCCGGTCGTTGGAGCAACGCCTGCTCGATCCGGCTTAAAGCGTCGCGAATTGGGACGATAAGATCTTCAGCGTTGCGGGTGAGTGCGAGCCCGCGCCCGACGCGGACAAGCAAAGGGTCGTGAAACACCTCCCTCAGTCTGGCAAGCGCTGCGCTCATCGCGGATTGACTGAGACCGATGCGTTGCGCCGCCCGGCTGACGTTTCGCTCACTTAACAGAGCATCAAGAACGACCAGAAGATTCAGGTCGACATTTCTCAAATTCATGCAGAGCTCCAATCCAATAAAGCTAGAAACGGGGTCTGATCCATCGGACAACGTAATCAACGTAGCATGCCGCGGGCGACGCGAATATATCGACACAATCGATAGGTGGCATCCATGCCATGATGATGTTCTACGCGATACTGACGCCGGTCGCGCAGATGTCAGAGCCGCGGTCTCGTAAATGCAACTCCATGTCCGAGACAGCATTGAGCCTTTTCGGATAGTTGCTGATGCAACACAGCACTGGCGCCCAGTCGTTCTTGAGCAAACGTGCTTTCTTTGGATTGCGCGGCAGTGCGTCGTAGCGCTCAACGAAGCATCAATGAGTTTAACAAGTAGGCACCCTCTCATCCGCGCTCAGTCCTCATCGATCGGCTGAATAGTTGGGATGTGATTTATCGATTGGACGCAGGAAACTCGCGGTCCTAGCGTCTGCACCAAGGCGTCCGACATGAAGATGCCACTACGCAATCGCGCGGCTCGCAACATGAAAATGATGGCCAGCATCACACCTCTACGGAGTTGCGACGATGGCGATAGATAGGGTGGAAGATGAGCGAACTTGCATCAATGCATTCATCGAGCAACGGGTCTGACCGCGATCAACGCGCAAGCGCGTGGGAGCTGAATTCCGGCAGAGACACAGACTCGTTTCGCGCGGCGATGCGACGGGTGATCAGCGGCGTCACCGTAATTACTACGCACCATCAGGATCGCCCGTGGGGGATGACGGTTAGTGCATTCACGCCCGTCTGCATGGAGCCTCCGACGCTTCTGGTCTGCGTCAATAACAGCACCAAGACGGCATCCGACATTTCTCGGGACGGCGAGTTTGCCGTCAACCTTTTAAGCCAAGCCCAACTGTACCTTTCACAGCTTTGCTCCCGTACGGGGCAGGACAAGTATCTCGATGACCACGTTGTCCGGGGGGACGAGCTACCTGCTGCAGTAAGGGCGCCTGTACTGCGGGATTCCATTGTCACTTTCGGCTGCAAAGCCACCGACATTCTCTCGATCGGAAGCCACCTAGTGGTGATCGGAGCGATTGAATCGATTCTCGCACCAAGGGCGCTTCCTCCGCTCCTCTACGGAGAAGGCCGTTATCTTCACGGCGTCGCTATCGCAGCGAACGAGAGCCGCAAAGGAGCCGGATCATGAATCTCAAGGGAATCGCTGGCGTCCTTTACGACGCCTACAACAGCCATGATCTCGGGACAGTAGCGTCTCTCTACGAGATCGACGGTGCACATCAGGACATCGCGATGGGGCATCAGGTGGTCGGCGGAGACGCGATCGCTGCTGGGTTGAAGAAGTTCTTCGCGTGGTTTCCGGACGCAAAGTGGGAGCCTCTTCGGCAGATGTGCGACGCTGACGGTTCGATAGTGGTCACATACAGGCTAACCGGCACGCTTCAAGCACAAATGGGTCCAGTCATTCCGACAGGGCAGAAGATTTCATTGCGGGGCGTTCACGTCCTATTTCTGCGGCAGGACCGCATCGTTAGCAGTGAAGACTACTGGGACGCGGCAACGTTTCAGAAACAACTCAACAAGGCATAATGGAGTCATCAGATGAGAACTGGCAAAGAATATCTTGAGTCGCTTCGGGATGGCAGGCAGGTGTACGTCGGCGGGGATTTAATCGACGATATCACGACGCACCCCGCCACCAAGGGGTACGCGCACGCGATCGCGAATTACTACGATCTCCACCTCGATCCGAAAAACGAGGATATCGCGACGTTTATTGACAAGGACGGCAAGCGGCAGTCGATGCACTGGTTCTTGCCGCGCTCGAAGGAAGATGTTGTCAAGCGTCGCAAGTATACCGACTTTCTCTGTCGTCATTTCAAGGGCGGCATCTTCACGCGTCCGCCCGCCGGGATGAATTGCGTCATGCTCACCCAGGTGGACGACCAGGAGCCGTGGGCTGAAAATTCGCGGTTCAAAGGCACGAAGCGCGATCTTTCTGGAAACATTCAGCGGCAGTGGGACGAGGTCACTTCGAACGATTACGCCATTTCCCCGATGTTTCTTGACGTGCAGTTCGATCGTGGTCGTGACACGGCCATGATGGAAACTCCGATGCTCAAGATCGTCGAGGAACGCGAGGAAGGCATCCTGGTACGTGGATGGAAGGCGATCGGTACGGCAGTCCCGTTCGTGAACCATCTATTGATCGGCAATCTCTGGCGGCCCGGCCAGACGCCTGAGCAGACCGTCTACGCGCTGGTCCCGATCGCGACGAAGGGCGTCACGATCGTTGCACGAAAATCGAACGCTGAGCCGGATGCGGATCCATATGATCGCCCATTAGCGACCATTGGCGATGAGCTCGACGCTATGGCCTATTTCGACGATGTCTTGATTCCATGGGCT
>JAQBOS010000599.1 GCA_028287925.1 Mucilaginibacter sp.
TCCTGTTCCTGGGAGCGGGATTAGAGACTTTTGCTTATCGTCAACCAGATTGGGCCAATAATATTACTATTATCGAGGCTGATCACCCGGCAAGCCAGGCTGATAAGCTTGAGCGCTTAAACGATGCAGGGATCATACTGCCTGAAAACCTTTCGTTTATTGCCGCAGATTTTGAAGCAGACGATCTGTTAAATGTATTCAGGGAAAGTAAACTAAATTTGGATGAGCCGGTTTTCACAGCTTGCCTGGGTGTTTTAATTTATCTTACCCGGGACACTGCCGATAAGATCTTCCGTTTTATAGGTGGATTGCCGGCAGGAAGTGAATTTATTTTTACCGCCTCACAAAACCGGGACAACGCCTGGGCAACCGCAGCAGCAGAAAGATCAGCCGCCGCCGGTGAGCCCTGGATAACCTATTTTGAACCCGAAGAGCTAATAAAGCAATTGAAAGACTGCGGATTTAGTGAAGCCTCGTTTTTAACTACAGAGGAAACGGAAAAATTATATTTTGAAGGCACTAAGATACGCTTGGCGTTACCTACGAGGATGAGTATTGTGAGGGCAGTGATATGATAAGTAATTAAATTTATTGATTTGAGTTTTTTTACACTTACATCCTCGGTAATTTTAATTAATGAATATATGTTACTAACTTAGTATAATGACTACGTTGATCATCAAATCAGACTCCGATAAAAAAACCCGTTTGTTAAAACAACTCGCTGAAGAACTTGGTTTATCGGCTACCACTCAGGACTTTGAAGAATTGGGAATTGACTCAATGGTTAAAGGGATAGGCAGGAAAGCAACAGATGAGGAATTAATGACTTATCTATCTAAAGAAATTGAATCAGAACCCATTGATTTAGAGGTCGCTTTTTCTAAATATCTACCTGCAAAATAGTGCACTGGGTATTAAGATAATGCCTAAAGCTTTACGAGTTATTGATGCGATAGCTGATTTTGTAGAATCAAAAAACACAAAGGGGAATGGCGGAAGATATGCTTTAAAATTTAAAGCTGCAATTAAGAAACTAGCAGTGCCTGGCATTCAATACCCACTTTGTAATCATTATGTTTTAGCCGCCTATAAATATTCCTGTACACATTATAACGATTGGGTAATCGCGTTTAAAATCAAAAACGGTGATTTAATTGTTTATGAAATAATACACGGGTCCTTACTTTTTTAAACTAATCACTAACCTCAGCTCTTCATCTTCTTCAGCAAACTCTCAATCACTCTTGGAAGATGCTGATGTTCTAATTGCTGGCCTTTAAACTTTACAACCTCCAGGTTATCATCCGGCTCAATTTTAAATTTGGACTGGTGAATGATCTCACCTTCATCAAACTGGTCGCTTACAAAATGGATGGTTATGCCTGATTCTTCGTCTTTGGCGGCAAGCACCGCTTTATGTACGTGATCGCCGTACATACCTTTACCGCCATGCTTTGGCAGCAATGCAGGGTGCAGATTTATTATTTTATTAGGGAACGCGTTTAATAATGACACAGGTACCAACCATAAAAATCCGGCAAGCACGATCAGATCAACCTGCAGGTTTTTTAATAGTTTGATAACATCATCAGAATCGTAAAATTCATGACGGGTAAAAATGTGCGAGGGGATCTCAAAATTGTCAGATCGCTGTAATACGTAAGCCTGGGGGTTGTTGGTTAGCACTAATACAACTTCGGCCTCGGCATTGCGTTTAAAATGCTCCATGATTTTTTGAGCATTTGATCCCGATCCTGAAGCAAAAATGGCAATTCTTTTTTTCATTAAAATAATATGCTTTTTAATGGTAATGCAACTGTTTGTACAATTTGCTTCCCCTAAATATTGGCGAAGGTAATATTTCCGTTACAAATACAGTAGTTACAACACCCCAAAGATAACGTTTTAACCACAATAATTGTTCGTTCAAATAGGAATTAAGCCCTTTTTAAATTTTTAATTATTTGAATTGCTTACCAGGAAAACTAATAGGATCAGGTTAATTACTCCCTGATAGCTTTTGCCGTATAAATCCATACTTAACAATTTTTCTTGGCTTTGTTAAGGAGTAATTAGGTGCAATATCACCGGTGCTAAGCACCATGGAATAGAGCCCCAGGTTTATTATCTGTGCATTTATAAATGGTTTAACAGCTAAGGTGGCCGTGCTATCGCAAACCATGTCGGCAATTAAAAAAAGTTTGTTGGGTGTAAGCGACCATTTCCCGGAAGCTAACGGCTGCGTTTGGCAGTTAAAGTTTGCATAGGTACAGGTAAAGTCCGTTTTAAAAGTAAAAAATTGCGAACAGGTATCATTTATGGTAGTATCAGAGATCTGGGTGTTGCCGGTATATTGGGTTATCTCTATAGATGCGAGCTGCCACGTACCGCCTGTAAAAAGTGTTTCTATGGGGTTTTGGCCTGTTTTTTTGCAGGAGTTAATTATAAACCCTGTAATTAAAACCAATAAGAGCAACAAATATCTTTTTTTCATCAGGAATATATCCGCAAAAATAAAAATTCCGGCTGTATTAACAGCACGGGAGTTAGTATAACTGCTTTGGTCATGGATTATTGTTTGAAAGTCCGAAAGTCGGGAAAGACCGAAAGTCCGGAAGATGCTTTTAAGATTAAAAAGTTGACATGCCGAAATCCTATTTTCCTTTTAACTTTACAGCATGCGCATTCCATTTGAAAAACTGCAATCCGAATTTAAACGGGTATTACTTTCTTTAAACTTTACTGAAGAAAAAGCAAACCTATGTGCAACTATTTTTGCGGAGAATAGTCGTGATGGTGTTTATACACACGGATTAAACCGGTTCCCGGTGTTTGTTGAGTTTGTAAAGGATGGCTTGGTAAAACCGGATGCCGAACCAACAAAAGAAGGTGCATTTGGATCATTGGAACGGTGGAACGGTAATTTGGGTGCAGGTATATTAAATGCCCGTTTTTGCATGGATCGTGCCATGGAGCTTGCAAAGGAAAATGGCATTGGCTGCGTGGCTCTTAAAAACACCAATCACTGGATGCGGGCAGGCGCTTATGGCTGGCAGGCCGCCGAAGCCGGGCTTATTGGTATTTGCTTTACCAACACCATAGCCAACCTGCCGCCCTGGGGAGGTATTGATCCGCGTTTAGGTAACAACCCTTTGGTTATTGCAGTGCCCCGGAAAGGCGGACATATAATACTGGATATGGCCATTTCCCAATATTCCGTTGGTAAGTTAAATCAATATAAAAACAATAATAATGAAGCGTTGCCATTACCCGGTGGATATGATGATGCGGGAAACTTAAGCACCGATGCTGCAGAAATACTGGAATCAAAACGCCTGTTACCGATAGGTTTCTGGAAAGGTTCGGGCTTGTCATTAGTGCTCGATCTTTTGGCCACTGTACTGAGCCAGGGTAACTCAACAGCAAAGATCACTCAAAGTGAAAAAGAATCGGGTGTGGCACAAGTGTTTATCTGCATAAAGCCTGAAAGCAATACTTATACAGAACAGGTTATTGAAGAGATCATCAGCTATACCAAAACCAGCAGGCCGGAACATGAAGGCGGTTCCATCTCCTACCCGGGTGAAAACACGTTGAGAACAAGAGAGAAAAGTTTGAAGGAAGGGGTCTTGGCGGATGAAAGGATTTGGGAGAAGGTGCTTGGCTTGTAAAAAATTGATTTAATAAGTTTTGTATATTTGTATATAGTAAATGTTAAATTTAAGGCAATGTACTCAGAAGCAAAAAAGCTACACATTATTGAAGAGGTACTCAAAATAAAAAGTGAAAGTACATTATCTGCTTTGGAGAATTTCTTAAAAAAATCCAAAAAGAATGAGGATGTTGGTAAAACATCTGACTTTAGAAAATTTTCAGGTATTTGGTCAAAAAATGAAGCTGAAGAAATAGAAAAAATAATTTTCGAATCTTGTGAAACCATCCATCCAGATGACTGGAAATAGTATCCTGTTAGATACCAATATTGTTATTGAGTTATTCAAGGGAAATCCTTCAGTCACAACTTCCTTCGAAACATACAGGTCTATTAATATTCCTTTTGCAGTTTTAGGAGAACTATATCTTGGTGCATATAGATCTTCAAATCCTAAAAAGCATATTCATCAGGTAAATGATTTTTTAAGTGATTGCAATATTCTTATTGCAGATGATGAAACTGCAAACAATTATGCTTTAATTAAAACCGAACTACTTAACAAAGGGAAACCCATTCCTGAAAATGATATTTGGATTGCTACCGTTGCTAAACAATATAATTTAACGCTCATTACTAGAGATAAGCACTTTAAGGAAATTGCAGCAATAAAAATTGAGAACTGGTAAATAAACACAATTGAACAATCCCCCTCATCCATTAAAAATAACCCCCACCTTATTTAAATAACTTTTCATGGTCAGGAATTCTCCGGTAGTTAGTTTAAGAAAACTTTAAAATTAACTAACCCGATGAAAAAGATCAGAACATTTCTTTGTGCAACGCTTATTGTTTCCATTAATATAATAAGCGCACATGCTACAGGATTATCAATCTATAACATAGCTGACACCGGCAAAACCGATGCAACACTTTTTGCTCCGGGGGTAATTCCGGGTGCAACCAATCGTACTGCTGCCCCGGCTTTTTCACCTGATGGCAAATCGGTTTATTTTGGGCAGTCGGCAGATAAAAAGGATATTACTATTGTGGCGTCTTATTTAAAAGATGGGAAATGGTCAGAGCCTGTAGCGGCGCCATTCTCCGGAGATTTCCCAAACCTTGAACCGGCATTTGCTCCAAATGGCAGGTATCTGATCTTTGCTTCCAGCCGCCCTAAAACTGCAGGCGGACCAAAGCTTGACGGGAGTTGGAGTAAACAAACATACCCAGGCAAAGGTGGCAACTTATGGAAAGTTGATCTGACCAAAAAGGGCTGGGGAATACCCGAGTTATTGCCCGAAATTATCAATCAAAACAGCTCCATATTTAGTCCGGCGATTACCGCTGATGGCAGTGTTTATTTTATGCTGCCTGATACTTCGGGCCGGTTCCATATCCGCCGCTCACAATTTAAAAACGGAAAATTTGAAACTCCTGTTCGCCCATCATTTAGCGTTGACAAATATGGTGATATTGACCCGGCTGTTGCCCCTGATGAATCATTTTTGATCTTTTCTTCAGGACGCCCTCCTGCTTTGCCACATACGGCTGACCTTTTTATTGTTTTCCGTACCCCAACCGGCTGGAGCGAGCCGATTGACCTAAGACAGGCAATTTCTGATAAAGTGTTTGGGGTTGAAGCCCGGTTATCTCCCGATTTAAAAACGCTTTATTTCAGTAACCAGCACAATGCCGCGGGTATAACTATTGATACCGATCAGTATATCTGGCAGGTGGGTCTCAGTAAAGTATTAAAAGAGCATGGGCTTTAATTTATTTTCATTGGTATTGCTACCACAGGTGTTCGGAAGATTAAAAAAAGGCAAGGGAATGTGCGGTTCCCCTCTTGAGAGGGGTGGAGGGATGTGTCCTCTGCGCCAAGCTTTTACGCTATTGCATGGCGGAGAACACACCCCTGCCACTACACAATCCCGATGCGCCCCCTCTCAAGAGGGGAACAAAAAACCTTCCGAACACCCTTGGTATTATCACTCATAAAAATCTAAAATGTTAAAAATAAACACCTTAATAGCCGGTTGTTTTTTAATCCTTTTGTCAGGATGCCTGGTTTCGAAACAGCAGGACATCCCAACATGGCACCTTGTATATCAAAATGATTCAACGGGCCATACTTTATATGGCAACAAGCGCATATTGACAGATGCCATAAAACGGGGCAGCCCGGTAAGAGTGGCCTGGGGTGAAAAGCTGGATGACGGCACCAGCGATGTTGAATTTTCAGTGCCGGAATTTGTAACGCTGGTTGGTGATACCGATGTGGTTGTTCAGTTCCCTGCAAGTATGATCCAAACGGAATATATGATCGCCAAAAAATCATATCTTAAAACCAATCCGCCCACACAATGGCGTGCATTGATGTCGACTGATGGACATTACCATCAATTCCATACGGATTTTAAAACGGGAGAAGTTACCAGGGTTATGTGGCTAAAAACGGCAATGGCCTGGTATGTTTTAAGTCCGCAAAATGATAAAAGGCATCTCCCTCAGCTTGCCTTAAAAAACGGGATCCAACTGGATAGTATTAAAAGAGGCAAATAACCTTACGGCTAACCCGACCCTGACTAATGACTAATGACTAATGACTAATGACTAATCCCCTACCATCATCCCCTCAAACCTTTCCCAGAAACCATCTTGAGGTACGGGGGCTATAATACGGATAGGCTCTTTTTTTATAGGATGGATAAACTCCAGTTTACGGGCATGCAGGCAAATACTTTTGCGAAGGCTCCCCCTCGGATATCCATATTTATTATCACCAACAATAGGGCAGCCAAGCGTTGAAAGCTGCACCCTGATCTGGTGCGGCCGACCAGTTATCGGGTCAACTTCAATTAAATAATAACCGTTAAGCTCCGCCACTAGTTTATAGTTCAGTTCTGCCCGCTGACTGCCAATTACTTCCCGGTCATGCGCTTTGGTAACATTTTTCTGCGGATTTTTTACCAGCCAGTGTACAAGGTTGCCTGCTTCGGGTTGTGGCCTGTTACGCACAACTGCATAATAGGTTTTATGCATTTCGCGACCTTTAAACATGGCATTTATCCGCTCCAAAGCTTTGCTGGTTTTTGCAAACAGGATCACGCCGCTCACAGGCCTGTCAAGCCGGTGCACCACGCCTAAAAAGGCGCCATTCGGTTTATTATATTTTGTGGCGATGTATTTTTTTACCTTATCATCCAGCGATTCATCACCCGTATCGTCCACCTGCACAATATCACCCGCGCGTTTATTAACCGCAATTAAATGATTATCCTCATAAAGGATATCACTGTCGGTAATTTCGTGGTTGATGTATTTTATCTTCTGGTTCATAGTTCATGGTTCATAGTTCATAGTAGGAAGGTCTTTGCAGCTGCCATGAACCATCAACTATGAACCATGAACTGCATTAACCATTAACCATGAACTAACACTCAATACTCCTCCTTCTCGTTCGGGAAGCTTTTGGTTTTTATATCGCTAACATAATTTTGGATCGCATTGTTCATCACCGCGTGCAAATCTGCGTACTTGCGTAAAAACCGGGGCGAAAAGCCTTTGTTGATCCCAAGCATATCGTGGATCACCAATACCTGCCCGTCACAATTCTGACCGGCGCCTATGCCAATTGTCGGAATGCTTAAGCTCTCGCTCACCTGTTTGGCTAATACAGCGGGGATCTTTTCAAGTACTATGCCAAAACAACCCAGTTCCTGCAGTTTTACGGCATCGTCCCTTAGTTTTTGTGCTTCGGCTTCCTCTTTGGCCCTTACAGTATATGTACCGAATTTATAAATAGACTGCGGTGTTAAACCTAAATGCCCCATAACCGGGATTCCCGCTGTAAGGATGCGGCTCACTGATTCAGCTATTTCAACACCGCCTTCAATTTTTACGCCGTGCGCACCTGATTCTTTCATGATCCGGATAGCCGAATTAAGGGCCTCTTTTGAATTTCCCTGGTACGACCCAAAAGGCAGATCGACAATAACCAAGGCCCTTTTGGCAGCCCTGACAACTGAAGATGCATGATAGATCATCTGATCCAATGTTATAGGCAGCGTAGTTTCATGCCCGGCCATTACGTTTGATGCTGAATCGCCCACCAGTATAATATCCATCCCGGCTTCATCAACAATGGCGGCCATTGAAAAATCATAGGCAGTAAGCATGGCAATTTTCTCGCCACGGTTTTTCATTTCCTGCAAAATATGCGTGGTAATTCTTTTAACCTCTTTATGTATAGACATGGTTATGGTTTAATGTGCAAAGGTAAAAGAGTTATTTCGGATTTCGGAAGTTCGATTTCGGAATTGTATATTCAAATTTTATTGATCAATTAATGGAAAGTAAAATTAGGGATTGGTTAGCAGATAATTTATCGTTCATTGAAAACGATTTACGATTAATTGATAAAGAATTCTATCTCCCCGATGAAATCGGCGCTAGGGGGGTTTATTGATTTATTGTGTACTGACATCTATAATAATTTTGTTATTATAGAAATAAAACGTAGCGATGCATCAGCAAGACAAACAATTAATGAAATATTCAAATATCATTCACTAATTAAACACAATTTTAAAGCGAGAGAGAGTGAAATACGCATAATACTAATTTCTACACATTGGCATGAACTGATTAGGCCATATTCTGAGATGTATCATAAAACGACCATCTCAATAAAAGGATATAAGATTGAACTCGATGACCGAATTTTTACTCCGAATAAAATTTCAATAATTGAACCACTTGATGCTACTGCATTATTTAGGAAGTTTGCTTATTGGCAGGGATTATATCTCTTTAAAACCAATGAGAAGCGCACTGCGTTTTTTGATATATTAAAACAAAGAATTTCAGAAACCTTAATTACAGATTTTGTTGTTTTAATCTTAAATGGGCCAACAATAAATAATAAAATCATCACACCTTATGCAACTATTATAGCTTTTCAAAGACTATCACCATCTGAATTGCTAACTGCGATAAACATCTTAAAGCCTACTGAAAACAACGTTATTGATAATGAAGATTTTGAGGACGAATTGGCATATCAATTACATTTAGAAGATGCTTTCATGGCTGCCTTAGAAATGTATAAGTATGATGATGATACCGAGGCGGGTTATCCCGAAAAATTAGAAGGAATGCTAAGTAATCAGGGCTGGACTATTCAAAAGATCAGTCGGTTTGGCATATTTAATAAAGATCCAAGATATAATGATGATTTATTGCTGAAAGAATTAAAAGGGCATGATGGTAGTAGCAAAAATAAGTTTGTCGGTTTTGGAGAGTCAACTCAAACGGAAAAAATTAAAGAACTTCGTACAGAATGTTTGAATAGTCTGGATAATGCGCCACAATGGGAAGAATTAATTGAACTTGCTTTAAATGATTTAGAACAAGAAAAAACTCGCTATAGAATATTAATCGATATTTATAATCCTGATTCTATAGTTACCTCATTTTACTTTACATTAGTAAAGGCCAATCCATTATACTTACCTAAGTATGTAATTTTTATTGATTATCTTGATATTAACAAGTCTGTGATATACATGGGGGATATTCATTGGAATCAGAAAAAACCTATTTCAAAAATATTTATTAGTGATAATAAGAGAGAAATTGAAAATGAAGCATTTAGATTTCAAGTAGATCCTGATAATTTTATGGATTCATTTAAGATGGCGCTAATTTACACAAGTAAAAAAATCATCATTGAAAACAACAAAGAGATTTATAATGAGTTCGTAACTATAAATAATGGATTATTCGTTGTAGACGATATTAAATATAAATCAATAGAGGAATACATTTTTACTAATAAAGAAATCATGCAAAAATTTATTTTTAATTACAGTAGTGTTTCTGCCTCGTTGTGAAAATAGCATTCAAAAAAATCCGAAATCGAACATCCGAAATCCGAAATAAACCCCTATCTTTGCCGCGTGAATCAGGAAGTAACTCACTTCAATATTTCGGGCTGTTTTCACGGAGCGCTGCACCAGGCAAACCGGCTTTTTAACCATTCAATTTTTTTGATCAATGACTTATTTCACCAAATTACCTGCGGTATTATTACTGGCTGACGGAACCGTTTTTTATGGTAAAGCAGCCGGAAAAATGGGAACTACCACCGGCGAGATCTGCTTTAATACGGGGATGACCGGCTACCAGGAAATTTTTACTGATCCCTCCTACTTCGGGCAGATCATGGTTACCACCAATGCACATATTGGCAATTATGGGATAGCAGATAATGAAGTTGAATCGGGACAGATCCAGATTGCGGGCCTTGTTTGTAAAAATTACAACATCGCTTACAGCCGCAAACAGGCTAATGAATCAATCCAGGATTATTTCCAGGAGCAAAATATTGTAGGAATCTCTGATATTGACACCCGCCAGCTGGTGAGGCATATCCGCGATAAAGGTGCAATGAATGCTATTATCTCATCAGAAGTGCTTGACATTGAAGAACTGAAATTAAAGCTTGCCGAAGTACCGTCAATGGACGGGCTTGAATTATCATCGAAAGTTTGTACTACTGAAACTTATACTTTTGGCGATGAAAATGCCGCCTACCGAGTTGCCGTGCTTGACCTTGGTGTAAAGAAAAATATCCTGCGCAATTTTGACGACAGGGATGTTTATGCCAAAGTATTCCCGGCAAAAACCACGTTTGAAGAGATGGAAAAGGACTTTAACCCTACCGGTTATTTTGTATCCAACGGCCCCGGCGATCCGTCGGCTATGCCCTACGCTGTCGAAACTGTGAAAGGTATTTTAAACTCAATCAAACCAATGTTTGGCATTTGTCTCGGTCACCAGTTGCTGGCTTTGGCAAACGGTATCCCAACCATAAAAATGTTTAACGGTCACCGCGGTTTAAACCACCCGGTAAAAAATATAATTATCAACCACTGCGAAGTTACCTCACAAAATCATGGTTTTGGCGTAGTGCCTGAAGCCGTAAGGGCATCAGACAAGGTGGAGATCACCCACGTTAACCTTAACGATCAATCGATCGAGGGCATCCGTGTAAAAGGTAAAAAAGCCTTTTCGGTTCAATATCACCCCGAATCATCTCCCGGTCCACATGACAGCAGGTATCTGTTTGATGATTTTATTGAGCTGATGAAATAAGCATCTCTTAAAACTTACGAAGTTTTGAAAACTTCGTAAGTTTGATCTTGATTTAAAAAGCCTTACAAACGTAATTTGTAAGGCTTTTCTATTTTCAGCTACTTCCAACTACCTTATTATAAATCTTTTTTATTTTTATTTGGATTTATTCTAAATAAGACATTACTTTGCTCCTGTTCAACTATTTGCATCAACTCAAAAACAGGTCAAATGAAAAAAGCGATTTACCTCATAATCCTGCTGATCAGCTTTCAGCAAACATTAAAAGCCCAAAGCAAGTTTGATGACGACAGGAAAGCTATCCTTTCCCTCGGCGGTTTTTACAAGGTAACTTTTGATTATGCCGAAACATTTACCGCCGATACTGGTTACAAATTTTATCCGCATTATCATGCAAGCGGCTATGAGATGGCAGTTGTTGAACAGGATTCGAAAAATAAGATAGTGATCCAGCATATATTGTTAACCGGCGACAGCTCAGTTATTAAGCACTGGCGCGAGGATTGGGTTTATGAAGAACCGCAGCTATTAAAGTTTAATAAAGACAACACCTGGACAAACATCAAACTAAACGATGCCGATGTAAAAGGCCGCTGGGTGCAGAAGGTTTTCCAGGTGGATGACGGCCCCCGTTATGAAAGTATTGGCACCTGGGTGCATGTTGATGGAAAACACCAATGGCAAAGTGATTGCGATTCGCCGCTGCCGCGCAGGGAGTTTACCAAACGGGGCGACTATAATGTATTGCAGCGCGGAAACCGCATCTATCTTACCCCTACCGGCTGGATGTTTGAGCAGGACAATAAAAAAGTTATAAGAACAGATAATACCGACCGGGTTTTGGTGCAGGAAAAGGGCTACGAAGAGTTTACCCGCGCAGATACCGCTAAATTTGCTTTCGCACAAAACTGGTGGAAAAAACAACAGCCCTACTGGACAGCCGTACGCCAGGTATGGGATGAAATTTACAGTCAGCAGGCAGTGATTAAGCTCCAGGGCAAGATAAATGGCAAACCGCTTTATGAAAAATTGTTCGACCTGGCCGACCAATCGGCAAGAGAAAAATGGGATTCGGAAAAAAACAAAAAAGAAACCCGCAAAGTAATAGCAGACTACCTGATAAAAGGTTAAAGATCCAAAGTCCTGCCCTGTTTAAAATGCTCCTATGAAAAAAAGACATTGTACAGGGCAGGCACAAATTAATTTACATCACCATGTGCGACACCAAAGTATTAAGCCAGGTTGGAGAATCAGTGATCAGCCGATGTGCAGAATGCCGTTGTATTTTTATATGGCATAATAATTTCATCATGAGCTTTTCGACCGGGCAATTCATAGAATTCAAGAACTTTGCCGAAGATCTTGAATTTACCTCACATTCATTCCCCTTCCCTGACGGACAAGAGCGCATAGTAATGCGCACACCGGTAAATGACTTGCAGTTAACCTTTACCACCGAACAATGGGAAAACTTCCATGCAGCTATGGACGAAGCAGTTTATATACAGGAGGTTTATAGTTTGATGGAGGGCGAATAAAAAAGGCCCATCGTAGAGACGCGATGCATCGCGTCTCCCGCCTGCTAATTATTGAACTATTTATTCGGGAATACATTTTTCGAAATGCAAAGTTTTAGACGCGAAGCATCGCGTCTCTACGTTATTTCTTCAAATAATATTCCGGCACCTTTAATGTTGGCTTCTCCACATCCCAAATAATACTTGACACCTTCCAGCCGGCTTTGGTTTTTATTAGTTGAAAGCTGTTTACTCCCCTTTCTTCAGCTTTATCCCTCGTGTTTAAATAGGTTACATAGGTACTTATCCTGTGGGCAACCCTGCCAAACTGCTCAGTTCTGCCAAAAATCTCCTCCTCATAAAACATATGGATATGGTTCTGTTCAATAAAGGTTTTATATAAAGGATCAATAAAATGTTTAATATCTACTATTTGCGGAGTATCTGTACGGAAATTAATCAATTGCGCTTCAGGAATAAAGTAGTTTTGAATTTCGGTATACCTCGGCTGCTCTCCTTCTTTAAAACTAATGGCTGCATAAGCATCATGTACCGCTTTGGTAATGGCGCTGTCATCCGGAACCGTATAGGTTTTGTTCGTTGTTGAGTCGTCGCCAATAGTTTTTTTAACAGAAACGTGGCAGGATGATAAAACTATCGCGAAAGCAAAAAGAATTAAAAGAGTTTTCATGAAGAGCTTATTTTAAGGTACTTAAAGGTTGAAAAAATATCGCGTACTAAAGATATAGATATTCTACCGATAGTTTTAAAACCCCACCCAAATTTTGCCCCGTATTCATCGACTGGCGGCAACAATTCACCGACATTTTTCTGCACTTCGCCTAATATCCCTATGCAAAAAGCTGTTCTGTTAGCAAATTTGAGCCATAAATCAATCCTTGATATGAAAACGTTACTCGCAATTCAACTTATCCACCTGGCAGTAAAAGCTGCCGAACATTTAGTATCTGTAATGCATTCTATTGGTCATTTAATTAGTTAATAAGGGTGCGGGCAGATAACCTCACCCAGCCCCCTCTCTAAACAGGGAGGGGGTTATATTTTACTCAAAATTCATTGATAATTCATTAATCCGTTGCATTTTTACAGCATGGCAGAAAAACCTATTATAACCGTAAAAAACCTGGTAAAAAACTATGGCGATTTTAGCGCTATAAAAGGAATAAGCTTTGAAGTTTACGAGGGCGAGATCTTTGGTTTACTTGGCCCTAACGGCGCCGGTAAAACCACTACGCTCGAGATAATTGAAACCCTTAGAGACAAAACCAGCGGCGAGATCACTGTTGATGGTTTTAATATAGAGACCGATGCCGATGATATTAAACAGGTAATAGGTGTTCAGCTGCAGTCTGCCGGTTATTATCCAAATTTAAACCTGTCTGAGTTGATCAAGCTTTTTTGCGGGTTGTACGGGATAAATAAATCACCCATGGAGATGCTGGAAAAGGTGGCTTTAACTGATAAGGCAAGAGCTAAATACAAAGACCTTTCCGGCGGGCAAAAGCAGCGTTTCTCAATAGCCACCACACTAATAAATAACCCAAGAATTATCTTTTTAGATGAGCCCACAACCGGCCTCGATCCGCAGGCCCGCCGTAATTTATGGGATTTGATCCGCGAGATCCGCGATGCCGGAACCACCGTTGTAATTACCACCCATTATATGGATGAAGCCGAAGAGCTGTGCGACCGTGTTGCTTTTGTTGATGGCGGCCATATCATCGGCATTGATACACCAAACCATTTTATTGACGAGCTTGTAGCATCTGGCTTTGAGCGTAAAAAACAAGTTAAGCTGGCCAACCTGGAAGATGTTTTTATAAACATGACCGGGAAGGAATGGCGGGAAGGGTAGGCGGCCCCCCGATCCCCTAAAGGGGGAGCAAAAGTTTGCAGTTGCCAGTTGGCAGTTTGCAGCGAAAGGTAATGAACTATGCACCAATGAACTATTGAACCAGTGAACTAATGAACCCTCAAAAGAAATACAGTAATTTTAATGCAACCATGGCTATTGCCAGGGCTAGTTTCCGCTCCATTATCCGCAGCCCTTCGGCGGTGGTGTTTAGTTTGGCTTTCCCTTTAATATTTATTGTGGTGTTTGCCAATATTGGTGGTAGTGGTGTTACGGTTGATGTAGGTGTTGCCAAAACTACAGATACACTTAGTCCGGTTTACCGGGCTTTAAAAGGCGCGAAGGTGGTACATTTAATAACCGACCAAAGTGCTGATGATATGGCCAAAAGCCTGGCGAAAGGCAATATAGACGCTATTATAGACGTGCAGAAAAATAATGCCATGCCACCCTACACCCTTCATGTACAATACACCGAGGCGTCGCAGCAAAAAGGGGGTATTTTAAAATCGTTACTGCAAAGTATCTTCTTCCAGATCAACAGCAGGGGTAACACCATCCCCCAGCCAGTTGCCGAAATAAAGGAAACCACCGTTAAAGGCCGGGAATACAAATACATTGATTTTATATTACCCGGGATGCTGGGCTTCTCGTTGTTAAGCAGTGGTGTTTTTGGTACCGCATTTGTATTTTTAAGCTTAAGATTAACGCTGGTTATTAAACGCTTTTTTGCCACCCCGGTTAAAAAATACAGCATTGTTTTAGGTGAGGCTTTAGCCCGTTTAGTATTTTCATTACTGGGTGCCCTATTTATTATAATGGTTGGTCATTATGCTTTCGGCTTCACGCTGATACATGGAGTGGTAACCGTTATTAATATGTTGGTGCTTGCGGCTTTAGGGCTTATTATATTTATGGGTTTCGGCTTCGCCATATCGGGCATTGCCAAAAACGAAAGCGCCGTGCCCCCTATTTCCAATATCATTACCATGCCGCAGTTTTTGTTGTCGGGAACATTCTTCGCCACAACAGCATTTCCGAACTGGCTGCAGGCAATCAGCAAGGTATTACCGCTAACTTATTTAAATGACGCCATGCGCAAAGTAGCATTTGAAGGCGCGGGCTTAAACGAAGTAACCCATCAGCTATTGATATTAGGTGTATGGTTTATCCTGATCTACGCGGTAGCGGTGAAGACATTTAAATGGGAGTAGGTTTTTGATGTGCGAATTTCCGATGTGCGGATGTGCGGATTTTTGATTTCTGATTTTTTTTGAACCATGATTTACTTGATTCAAAGATTAAGGGATTACTAAATGGCGTATAACTGCATTTTAATTAATTTAAAATCAGCTAATCCTGTACTCCGACGTTCATGATTCACACAAATATCTCCTTTTAACTTCATGGCAATCCTGTAATCAAATGAATCATGGTTCAAAACAACATCTAATCCCTCAATCAAAGTTAATTTACCATTACCAATCGGTGAAATCATTCATTAATCGGTGAAATCATTTAATAATCTTTGACACTTATTTGATTGAAATTGTATATTTGAAAACTATATTGTATTAGTGTAAAACGTACACTAAGTTGTTTTTATTCACAAATTCCAATCAAATGAGCTTAATAATTGATGTCCATGCCCGCCAGATCCTTGATTCGCGCGGTAACCCCACTATTGAAGTTGATGTTTTAACCGAAAATGGCGCTTTAGGCCGTGCTGCTGTACCGTCTGGTGCTTCAACCGGTGTACACGAGGCTGTTGAGCTTCGCGATAATGATAAGGCAATATATATGGGTAAAGGCGTTTTGAAAGCCGTTGCCAACGTAAATGATATAATTGCAAAAGAATTACAGGGTGCTGATGTATTTGATCAAAACGGCATCGATGCCTTAATGATTGAGCTTGACGGCACTGAAAATAAAGGTAAACTAGGCGCCAACGCCATTCTTGGTGTTTCTTTAGCGGTTGCAAAAGCTGCCGCGCAGGAAAGCCGCCAGCCTTTATACCGCTACATTGGCGGTGTAAATGCTAACACGCTGCCTCTCCCGATGATGAACATCGTTAACGGTGGCTCTCACTCTGATGCGCCTATCGCTTTCCAGGAATTTATGATCATGCCGGTTGGCGCTTCTTCATTTTCAGAAGCATTGCAGTGGGGTACCGAAGTATTCCATAACTTAAAAAAGATCCTGCATGACAGGGGCCTTACAACTACCGTTGGTGATGAAGGTGGTTTCGCTCCAACTTTTGACAGCACCGAAGATGGCGTTGAAACCATTTTGAAAGCTATTGAAAAAGCAGGATTCAAACCTGGCGAGCAGATCTGTTTAGCGTTTGACTGTGCCGCATCTGAATTTTACGTAAACGGCAAATACGACTATACTAAGTTTGAAGGCGAAAAAGGCGCCATCCGCACCAGTGCTGAACAGGCTGAATATTTGGCTCAATTAACAGAAAAATACCCGGTAATTTCTATCGAAGACGGTATGGCTGAAGATGATTGGGAAGGCTGGAAATTATTAACCGACAGGATAGGTGGTAAAGTACAGTTAGTAGGCGATGATCTTTTTGTAACTAATGTAAAACGTTTACAAAGAGGCATCACCGAGGATATTGCTAACTCTATCCTTGTGAAAGTAAACCAGATAGGTACTTTAACCGAAACTATCAATGCGGTAACTTTGGCACAAACCAATGGCTATACCTCGGTAATGAGCCACCGTTCAGGCGAAACTGAAGATTCAACCATTGCTGACCTTGCTGTAGCATTAAATTGCGGCCAGATCAAAACCGGTTCATTGTCACGTTCAGACAGGGTTGCTAAATACAACCAGCTATTACGCATTGAAGAAGAATTAGGCGAGAACGCTAAGTTTATTGGTACTAATTTTAAGTATTTTAAGAAGAAGTAGTTGATTGGGTTCAACTTCAACAATAATATAAAGCCGGCTAAGTGCCGGCTTTTTTATGTTGAAAATCCCTGGCAAACACATTAAAAGGGGGCTCCTATGGAGCCTAAACTGAAATATTGTTATTTCTACAAACAGGGCACTCCTTTGGAGTGAAAAACCAACATTAAGTTTTGTCAAATATTGGCTCCGGAGGAGCACCCTGTTTATAGGTAACGTAACAATCCTGCCCGGGCTCCATCGGAGCCTCCCGCAAAATTGCTTAGGGAACAAGAAAACTAATTTGTGCTAATGGCGTTTACCTTAATTGGTTATCAATGTGTTATATATCGTTCAAAAAACTCATAGATGCGCAGCATTTGGTCTATCCGCTGCCTTACGTTGCCTGATCGTACCAGCTCATGGGTTCCGCCGGGATGTTGTACATATTCAACAGGGCGGTTTAGTACTTTTAACGCCTTGTACATCATTTCGCCCTGAACAATCCCTGTTCGCAGATCAGTTTCACCGTGGATGATCAGGTATGGGGTTGTAATATTATTTACATAAGTAAAAGGCGACTCTTTAGCCAAAACAGGCTTGATGCTTTCATCCCAGGGGTAACCACCAAAATATATCGGCACCAGCATCCAGGCATTGGCCTCGCCAAAAAAAGTGGTCAGGTCATACACCCCGCGCTGCGATGATATGGCGGCAAAGCGTTTGGTGTGCCCGGCAAGCCACCCGGTTAAGTAGCCGGCATAAGAGCCACCTGTTGCTACTGTTTGCTTGCTGTCGCCCCAACCTTCGGCTAAGGCGCCGTCAAGAGCAGCAAGTACATCTTCGGTTGGCCCGTCGCCCCAGTCCTGGTAATTTGCTTTGGTAAAATCAATTCCATAGCCTCCGGAACCACGCGGATTTGAATAAACTACCCCGTAGCCTTTAGCACAAAAATATTGAAACTCGTGCCACATCGTATTTTCGCCCGGCCCCCACATGGCAGTTGGTCCGCCATGGATCTGCAGCATTACCGGGTACTTTTTGTTAGGATCAAAATTTATTGGCTTCATCACCCAATACTCTACCTTCAAACCTTTGCTGTTGATATAATATTTCTTTTCGGGAAAACTCAGCTTTTTATCTTTTATCCAGTCTGCGTTAAAAGAAGTAAGCCGTTTTTCCGTCTTCCTGTCTAAATCACTTACATAAAGCTCAAATGGATTGGCGACTTCAGTCTTTACATAAACCAGCTGTTTTTTACTAACCCCCAAATTGCCCAGCCCTTCATCAAAAGTGCTTAGCATAACCGGCGCAGGATTGGTTATGCTTGCCTTATAAACAGGCACCCCACCGTTTGACTGTGCGGTAAAATACAAATACTTACTATCTGCCGACCATGTAGTCCCGGTAACAAGCCGGTCGACAGGGATCCTGATCTTTTTCTGCGGATCTTTAAAATCATAAACCAGCAACTGTGAAATGTCAATGGCCATCTCTTTACTCATTTGGTAAACCAGGTACCTGCCATCCGGTGAAACCTGGCCATTACTCAACTGCATCCCCGCTTCCTTTATTAAAGGTGTTAATGCGCCGCCTGTAGCCGGTATAGTATAAATAATACTTACATGCGAACGGTCGGGGTTTGCCAGGCTATCGGCATCGGCAGATAAAATAATGGTTTTACTATCAGGCGTAAATACCGCTCCGCTATAGCTGTGAAAACCGTAGGTTAACGGAATCGCTTTTGAACCTGGCTTTGTATCGGTAATGTAATAATGGTTAAAGTCAAATTCAGGTTCAGTATTGGCCTCTCCCTCAAAACTAAGCTTGTTAAAAACCTTTACTTTATTATCAGCAGCGTTCTGTGTTAAATAAGCGCGGATCTCATCCATATTGCCATTGGCATTTTGTTTGGCTTTTGATTGAGGCAGGTTTGTCTTAAAACCAGGCTTTTCCATCGGCCAGCCGGGAACACCGCGATTCGGGTTCAATACAGAATCCTTCAACAATTCGGTATAAGATAAACTAACAGAATATAAGATCTTGCTGCCATCAGGCGAAAATTGAGGAGAGTTTGCGCCGTATTTATCAGATGTAATAGGTACTGCTTCACCTCCATTAAGTGAAAGCAGGAAGATCTGCGATTTATCTTTTACCGATCGTACAAATGCAATTTGCTCATCATTTGCAGACCATACCGGCTGGCTGCTGTTCACCGTTCCTGAAGTTAAAGCACGCGGGGGTTCGCTGCCGTCAGCGGGAACCAGCCAGATCTGTGTGCGGTAGATATATTCATTTTTTTTGTCTTCATCCGGCAATATCGATTTGCTCACAAATACTATCCACTTGCCATTATGCGAAAATGAAGCGGTGCCCAACTGGACAATTTTAGTCAGATCTGTAACAGTAACAGGCTGGGTGCCATTTTGTGCCTGCAACAGAAAAATATTAAGGGTTAAGAACAGAAAGAGTAAAGTTTTTTTCATGCTGATTAATTTGCCGCTTAAAGATAATAAATTTGAGGATTTGTTATTGAAGATCCACGAATTCTCCCAAATTTATTCGAATTTCACGAATTGTGAGAGGCCAGCTTTTTATTAAAAAATAAAAAATATTAAAATGGAGAGCGAATGAGTTTTTATTCTTGGCATAAATACCACCATTCACCGTTTCATTATTAATCTTTTTAAATATTAAATTTACATCCATTTTAAATCCACAAAATCCGCTTAATCCCGGTTCTGTAATGAAGGTAAAAGGTTTTTTAAGAATTATTCTTATCCTGCTGCTGCTCAGCATCAACATTGGCTGCGACCAGGTTTCAAAATCTATTGTAAGGAAGAAGCTGCATTATTACGACCAGGTTACTTTCCTGAACAATCATTTCACCATAATAAAGGTTGAAAATACAGGCGCTTTTTTAAGCCTTGGCAATACGCTTTCCGGTCCGTTAAAAATGATCCTGCTAAACCTGCTTCCCCTGCTGGCCGTTGCTGCCGGATTTGTTTTTATGTTAACCAGGGAGCTTACCAGTACCACCTTATTCAGTGTGATCCTGATAGTGGGTGGTGGTTTCGGTAATATTTACGACAGGATAAGATATGGCTCGGTAACTGATTTTATGCATATCAATTTTGGCTTTTTCCAAACCGGGATCTTTAACGTGGCAGATGTATCCATCATGCTGGGGATGATCATCCTTTTATTGCATGCCATTTTTAAGAAGAAGGATATGCTGAAAGAGCCTGAAAATACCCAACCACTATAAACAGAATGTTAGGATCCCTTTATATCGATGATTTAAAAATTGGAGAAGTCCATTTCAAGATAATTGATGAACCTATGGGAGTAATTGGCGGTGAATTAATAGCAAATTCAACGTATGAAATATACAGAAGCAGGATCCAAAACCAATGGAAAACAAAAGGAATAGCTAATATATCAGACTTTGATTTTAAAATTATTGTTAACGATATAGCCATCGAACCAGAAGGCGGGATTGGCGTAACAGAGATGTCGGGACTAAAAGAAATATATGTTGAAGCTGCAGGACTTAGTGAAGATATAATTAAAATGCTTAGTTAATACACCTGGGCAGATTTGACTGATTTTAAAAGGTTGTCAAATCTTAAATCGTCACCCAAAACTCCTATAATCTTCAAATCCTGCAAATCTTAGTTTAAAAGCGTATCTTTGCAGCAATTACCCGTTAGCTTACGGTTTTGATTTATCAGACGACTCTTCAGATCCGCTTATGCAATCGCGTTAGCACATATATTAAAAACATTACATGTTATTTCAAGATTTAAATTTAATTGAGCCTATTTTACGGGCTTTAAAAACCGAGGGTTATACAACCCCCACCCCCATACAGGAACAAGCCATCCCTATTTTATTACAACATAAAGACCTGCTTGGCTGCGCGCAAACCGGTACCGGTAAAACCGCCGCCTTTGCCATTCCTATTTTACAACTGCTGTACCAGGACAGGCTGCAGCACAAAGAGCAAAAAACAATAAAGGCCCTTATACTAACCCCAACCCGCGAGCTGGCTATCCAGATTGACGAAAGTTTTGCCGCTTATGGCAAACATACAGGCCTAAAGCACCTGGTTATATTTGGCGGTGTTAACCAAAATCCGCAAACCGATGCTTTACGCAGGGGTGTTGATATTTTGGTTGCTACCCCCGGGCGTTTGTTAGACCTGATGAACCAGCGCTACGTAAACCTGGAGCATATTAAAATGCTGGTGCTTGATGAAGCCGACCGCATGCTGGATATGGGTTTTGTGCATGATGTTAAAAAGATCATTGCCAAAGTTCCGGCCAAAAGGCAGACGCTGTTCTTTTCGGCCACCATGCCAAAAGAGATCCAACAGCTTGCAGATACAATACTGAACAAGCCCGAAAAAGTAGAAGTTACCCCGGTTTCTTCTACTGCAGATACTATACAGCAAGCGCTTTATTACGTTGAAAAAAATGATAAAAGAGCATTGCTGGCGCATATATTAAAAGACAAGGAAATTAAAACAGCCCTTGTATTTACGCGTACCAAGCATGGCGCAGATAAAGTGGTAAAAGACCTTATCCGTGTAGGCATCACTGCCGAGGCTATCCACGGTAATAAATCGCAAAATGCCCGTCAGCGTGCTTTAACAAACTTTAAAAACCGTACCACACGCGTTCTGATAGCTACCGATATTGCAGCCCGCGGGATTGATATTGATGAGCTTACTCACGTTATTAACTACGAATTACCAAACATCCCTGAAACTTATGTACACCGTATAGGCCGTACAGGTCGTGCCGGGGCAAGCGGGATAGCGCTTTCATTTTGCGATGAGGAAGAAATTGAGTTTTTAAAAGATATCCATAAACTGATCTCGAAAGAGATCCCGGTTGAGGAAGGGCACCCTTACCCTATGAGCCCGCAAAGCATTGTTGCCAAACATGCCGAAGGTAAAAAGAAAGGTTCAGGCGGTGGCCAGGGCGGCGGCGGACAAAAAAGAGGCCGCGCCTTTGGACGTGCAGATCGTGGCCGCGGAGCAGCAGGTAAAACAGCAGGCGGCAGCGGCATGAGCGGCGCAAGCCGCGGCGGCAATCGCGATCGCGGCGGAAGAAGGGATTAGTTTTGGTTGATTGGGTTGATTAAGTGAGTGGTTGATTAGGTTAACTTCTGTGTCCCCGAAGGATCTCCTGAAAGGGATCCTGCGCTGCGAAAAGCATTTACAGCGCAGGGTCCTCTGCGAAGACACCAAAAACTTAATCAACTCAATCCAACCTAATCAACTCAATCAATCACCCCACTGTTGAAAAGTTCATAACCATATTTGCAATCACCCGGGTTTTTAAATAGCTTTAGATAAAATTTCAATTGTATGCCATTCCGTCGCTTGATCAACCTGTTCAGAAACAAATACTTTTTGATTTCTTTTGCCTTTTTGGTATGGATGATATTTTTTGATAAGAACGACCTGTTCTCGCAATATCAATACCACCAGGAGGTAAACAAACTTAAACAGGAACGCGATTTCTATCAGAAAGAAACTGAAAAAGTTGCCAAAGATCTTGATGAGCTCACCTCAAACCCACAGAAGCTTGAGAAATTCGCCCGCGAAAAGTACCTGATGAAAAAGGACAATGAAGATGTGTTTGTGATAGTGAAGGAGAAGAAAGAGGAGTAGCGCTTTAGAGGCTAGTGGTTTGAGATTAGAGGTTAGTTACTAAAAAAAGTGGTGGCCTCGTGCGATTCCCTCCCTTGGGAGGGTAGGGAGGGGTTTCTCGAACTATTCATTCCAGCCATGCAAGGTCAAAGCCTTTTGGTAACTTAATTGTTTTATCCTGTTTCAAAATTTCGATAATCTTTCCCTCAACAGCACGAATAACATTTTGCATATCATACTTTGTTTCAGCTTCTGTAAAACGTAAAAACTTAACTCCTAAATTTTCCAGGTTCTTTTGCCTGATTTCGTCCTTAAGAAATGCTTCTTCATGGTTATGTGACATTCCATCAATCTCAATAGCCAGCATTAAATCTTTACAATAAAAATCAACTATGTAATTATCTATACAGCGTTGGCGGTCAAAATCAAATCCATAAAACTGATCCCCTTTTAATTCATTCCATAAAAGCACTTCTCCGAAGGTCATATCCTTCCGGAGTTTCCGGGCTAACGCTTTTAAGTTTTTGTTGTATGGGATTATTTTTGCCATATTATTGGTCAGTTTGTCGCATGGTGAAACCCCTCCCTACCCTCCCCAAGGAGGGAATCGCACAGGGCCACTACTTTTTACAAGCATGACGTATTTTAACGTCAAACTTCCCCTTCCCGCTTTCTTAAAAACCATTCCAAACTCAGCAAACCTAATATCACCACAAAAACCCATTTTACATCAATAATATCGTTGTAGTGCTTATCCTCGTACACTACCGTTTTTATGTTTTCATTTTTGCGGATAAGGTTAGCGAGCTGGTTTATTTGAGAAGGCTGCAGCATTTGTCCCCCGCTTTGTTTGGCGATGGTGTTTAACAGTTGGTGATTGGCTGCGCTCTGGCGCGATTCAAGATTTAATGGTTTTACGGTTAATTGCCCGGTTGCGGTAAATTGTTTGGCGCCATTTTTTGTGGTGGCCGTGTAGCTGTATTCACCTACAGGCAAGGTACCTGCGTCTAGTTGATAGCTTTTATCATTACGGCTAAACAAGAAGCTATAGTTCTTCCCGGTTTCGCTTTTCAGCTCTATCCTTACATCAGGCGTATTTACCAGCTCAAGGGCATCGTTGTATAGCTCTGCATTGATGAGCACATTTTCGCCCTCGTCAAACACATGCTTTGCCGTATAAACTATAAAGCGCTGGCGGTTTGCTTTAGCGGTAAGATATTGCACGCCCTGGCTAAACAACTCTTCTACTGCATGGTGATTGCCATAAGCCTGGTATTCTGCCAGCTGCCAGCGCCATAAACCTTCTCCGTTTAATACCCCTATGCGCCTTCCGGCATCATCACCAAATGATAATAACGGATAAGTTGTTTCAACAGCCCCAATCCGTTGTTTCAAAAGTACCCCGCCTGCCGGTGGTGAGCCATAACTGCCATATGGAGCCAGCAAAGGCGGAAAGGCGATTATTTTTTTCCGTGAAGAATCAGATAAGGTAAATGCTGTAAAATCTGTTGCCGGCTGTGCAAATACTTCCTGCATCTCCAGCCTGCCTGAGCTGATCCTGACAACTTTTTGATTGCTGTTAAAATTATTCAGATCTGTTTGCGCACCCACAATATACCAGAGCGGCACCTTGCTTTTTAAAATATTTTGAATTGCACCATTGCTGACCGCAGATAGCTGGTAAAAGATCACCAGGTTATAATCGGCAGGCTTAACTGTTGCCAGGTCTGATACCAGGCTTACTTTTACCTCGTAATTCCTGTTATTCTCTATAGCCTGACGGATCACGCTGATATCCGGGTGCGGCGCTTCATAAAGCAGCAATACCTTCTGTTTAGCGTCCAGTACATCTACATAAATAGTTTCGGAGTTGTTTTGGGTCGAGATCTCGTTTTTAACAGGCGTTATGCTGATATTAAACCTACGCAACCCTTTTTTATCGGCATTAAGCTTTACTGTAACCTGCTTTTGAAAGCTGTTTGAGGTTACCGGGATACTTTGCGAATTAACCTGCTTGCCATCCTCAGTAATGTTTAAACGAATATTCTCTCCTTTGCTTTGGTAAGCTTCTGCAAGGATCTCTATTTCAAAATCATTTCCTAAAAATGCGGTTTTATTATAGTTGATATTGCCAATCAGCAGGTCGCGTTTGGCAACGGTATCGCCCAGGGCGATGGTGTAAATGCTGTTCTTAAAGTTTTTTGCTTCATATTGCGGATCGCTGCCCTGGTTATACAAACCATCGGTAGCAATTACCAACGCGCCAATATTTTGGTTTACAAAACGATCGTTCAGCTGGTGCAGCGCATTTGACAGATTGGTTTGCTTCCCATTAAAATTTTTGCTTAAACCATTATTTAGGTCCTTATCAAAATTGAACTCCTGTACATTGTAAGTATCGCCTAATTGTTGTTTTAACGCGGCAAGTTTGTCAACCATAGCATTTGCCGTTTGAGCTCCCTCTAAATCTCCCCCGGTTGGGGAGACTTTAGCTTCGCCCGCGGCTTGAAACTTTTTTATTGATTGGGAGTTATCCTGCAAAACCAAAACCAGCGGCTTTTGAGGATTGTAGCTTACCGATTTCACCAGCGGCGAAACCAACAGCAAAGCGATAACAGTTACTGCTATAGCGCGGACAGCAAATAGCCCATACCTGAATTTATTAGACAGATTTACCGGCTGCCGGTAAAATATCCACGCATACAGCAAACCCAATAACAGGCAGGCAGGTACCCACCATCCCGAAACCGTTCCCCAAGTGATTGAAAATAAAAACAGCATATCTGTAAGCCAAATATGCTGTTTTTAATTTGAAGAATTCAATTTGAAGATTTGAAAATATGTTGATTTGAAAATTAAAATATTATCCAATCCGAAATCGAAATTCCGAAATCCGAAATCTTAAAGCATTCCTCCGTCAACAGGAATAACCTGCCCGGTGATGTATGTTGCCATGTCTGATGCCAGGAATACGCAGCAATTAGCCACATCTTCGGTTTCACCGCCGCGTTTGAGCGGGATGGCCTGCGCCCAGCTCTCAACCACTTTCGGGTCAAGCACTTCGGTCATTTCAGTTTTTATAAAGCCGGGGGCTACTACGTTGGTACGGATGTTACGAGAGCCAAGTTCTTTTGCTATTGATTTTGAAAAGCCTATGATGCCCGCTTTTGACGCAGCATAATTAGCCTGGCCAGCATTACCCTGTACACCAACAACCGAGCTTATGTTAATGAACACGCCGTTACGGTTCTTCATCATTATTTTTGATGCTGCTTTGGTAACGTTAAAGATCGATTTTAGGTTTACATCCATAACCTCATCCCATTGGGCTTCGGTCATGCGCATCAGCAAACCATCTTTGGTTATGCCGGCATTGTTAACCACTATATGCAAAGTGCCGAAATCGGCGATAATATCATTGATCAGTTTTTCTGCTTCATCAAATTTCGAGGCATCCGAACGATAACCTTTTACCTGTGTGCCAAAGCCTTGCAGCTCCTGCTCAAGGGCCTGCCCTTTTTCAACAGACGATAAATAAGTGAAAGCTACATTAGCGCCATGCTCTGCAAACTTTTCGGCAATTTTACGCCCTATCCCTTTTGATGCCCCTGTGATAAGCGCGGTTTTTCCTTCTAATAATTTCATGAAGTTTAGAAAATGAGTTACGAGGGGCGAAGATACTTATTTAGTCCGAAAGTCGGAAAAGTCCGGAAAGTCCGGAAGATAAAAAAGTTTAGCAGTTGTAAATAACATTGGCCGAGGCTGCGGCCAATGTTATTAAGTTAACGTAAGTTCGACATAAGCAAACGGTCACCTCACCTCAAACCCTTCTCCAACCGCGTTGAGGCGAAGCGCAAGTTTGTGTATCCACACGGGCAAAGCGTTCCATTTTTACAACGGAACACCCGGAACAAAGTGGAACATACTGATTATCAGAAGCTTTGCCTTGTATTAAAGATTAAATAGATGTAAGT
>JAQBOS010000622.1 GCA_028287925.1 Mucilaginibacter sp.
GGTTTGGCTTAACGAATTTCCGCATAACCAGGCGCAGCGCAGCGCCTTTGAAAAATTTATGGCAAATGGCGGCGCATGGTTGGGTTTCCATGTATCTGGGTATAATGATAAATCCACCAAATGGCCATGGTTTGTAAGCTTTTTGGGCGCCACCTTTTACAACAACAACTGGCCGCCATTACCTGCCAAAATGATAGTGGATGATAACACCCACCCTGCAACAAAGCGCCTGCCTAAAACCTACATAGCGCCTATCTGCGAATGGTATGGCTGGAAACCAAATCCGCGGGATAATAAGGGTATCAGGGTATTGATGACCTTATCACCTGAAAATTATCCGCTGGGTAAAAAAGATATTATAACAGGGGGAGATATCCCTGTTGTATGGACAAATACCAAATACAAAATGATTTATATGAACATGGGGCATGGAGATAAGAACTTTGACTCTGATGTTCAGAATATGATGTTTGAAGATGCCATAATGTGGCTGGGAGGGGAAAAATAAAACAAACAAACTTGTCATTGCGAGCGATAGCGTGGCAACCTCGTCGCCGTGCATATTCGCCCTGTATACGACGAGGTTGCTTCGTCGTTCCTCCTCGCAATGACAAATTGATATAATGTAACAACTGTTTTTAATGCAATGTTTAAGAGCCGGTTATCCTAAAGTTTGAGAAGAAACTGTTAAGAATCACTCTTTAAACAAAATAGCAATGGCAAAAACATGTTTACTTTACACCTTTTTAGTGCTGATGTTGTGCGCAGGGCAATCCTGCAAACAAAAAATTGATGACGATAGTCCTACTTACCCGCTTGACCCGTTAACAGCAACTGAAATGAAAAAAGTTGTCCAGATTTTAAAGGACAGCAAAACAACAACGGGTAAGGACATTTTTAATATCATTAACCTGAAGGAACCGCCTAAGGCCGAAGTATTGGCTTATAAGCCTGGTACTCCCTTCAGGCGCGAAGCTTTTACCAGTTTTTACGATTACGCTAAAAATGGCGTTACCGAAGCGGTTGTAGACCTAAATGCAGGCAAGGTGATCTCCGTTAAAAACATCCCCAACGTAATTGGCATGGGCCTGGAAGCAGACTCGGTAGCCAACGCTATTGTAAAAAAGGATGCCGGCTGGGTAGCGGCTTTAAAAAAGCGCGGTATTTCTATCGACTCGGTAACTCACCGCAGTATTTTCACGGGTGATATCGGCATTGCACCCATTGGGCACCGCGAACAGCTGGTAATTGCCCGGCGTAAAAAGAACAATGTTGATATTGAAGGCCTGATGGCCTACACCGATTTTACCACCGGTAAGATCCTAAAGATTGTTGATGAGGGCAATAGCTTCAGCGCTGCGGTTGATTTGAATTACTTTAATAAAGATTCAATCAAGGAGCTTAATAAAAGCACTATGCCACTCATTATCACCCAGCCCGAGGGGCATACCTTTGACATTAAAGGCCATGAAATTACCTGGCAAAACTGGAAGCTGCGCTATGGTGTGGATAACCGCGAAGGCCTTGTAATTTACGATGTGAAATATATAGATAAAGGGAAAGAACGTTCCATTATGTACCGCGGGTCGATGCCCGAAATGGTGGTGCCTTATGGCTCGCCGGATCTGTTCCAGGCATCGTATAACTTTTTTGACGCAGGCGAATACCGGTTAGGGCAGGGTGTTGCACAATCAATGAGCCCGGGAGCCGATGCGCCGGAGAATGCAGAATATATGCCTGCAGTTTTGCACCGGGAAAACGGTACGCCCTTTCAGATTGACAGGGCGGTTGCGATATTTGAGGAATATGGCGGAACGCTGTGGCGCCATAGTACGGTATCGCGCAGGGCAACCAATCTTGCCATAAAGTATTACACCATGATTGAAAATTACGATTATGCTTTTACCTGGCGCTTTAAGGAAGACGGCACTATTGATGTGGACGTGGAGTTGACAGGGATCGTTGAAGTAAAAGGCGTGCACCGGGTTAATGAAATGGATAAGCCTGATAAGGACGACCTTTCATACAACGGGCATTCATTTGGCACATTGGTTCACAAGCATGTGGAAGCAATAAACCACCAGCATTTTTTTGTTTTCAGGATGGATTTGGATATCGATGGCGCTAAAAATAACAGTGTAATGGAAATGAACTCCAAACTGGTTCCGCCGGGTAAGGATAACCCTTATGGCAATGCTTTTTATGTAGATGGTACGATGTTTAATACCGAGCTGCAAGCACAACGCGATGTTGATTACTTAAGCGCGCGTAACTGGCATATATACAACAATAAAGAAATGAATGACTATGGGCAGCATGTTGGCTATATGCTAATGCCCGGCGCCCAAGCCAAAACTTTTGTACCTGAAGGCTCATTACTGCGGAAAAAGGCCGGCTTTTTAAACCACCAGTTTTGGGTTACGCAATATAACGAGGGCGAGGAATATCCTGCAGGCAGATATCCTGCAAGTAATAAGGTATATGATGGGTTGCCCGAATGGACGGCAAAAAACCGGGCTATCAATAACAACGACCTGGTGGTATGGTACGTTGCCGGGATAACCCATATTGTACGGCCCGAAGAATGGCCTATAATGTCAGTGCATCATATGGGCTTTTCATTAATGCCTTTTGGGTTCTTTTCAAGTAATCCTACAACAAATAACAGTAATCCTGATTTTATAAAACAAAAATTTAAGGATGTCCTTGCAAAACAAGAGGGATCTGATATTGAGCACCAGTAAAAACAGATTTGCCCAGGTAGGATTTCCCGTAAAGATCCTGCCGGGGCATTATGACTTACACCTATTTTTCTTAACCTACATCAAGTATTTTCCTTCTATTTGTCAGGTATCTTTGTATATAAATTTAAGGAGACCAAATGGAAAAATTAATTGAAAAAATATACAGCCGCCCATCCCGTCCGGGTATGGTTGGCGATGGTTTTAGGGTATTTAACTACTTTCCTAATGCTGAGCTAACCCAAAAACGGGTAAGCCCTTTTTTGATGCTTGATTTTAATGCCGAATATGATTTTGGCCCGTCTGACCATATCCGGGGAGTTGATGTGCACCCGCATAAAGGTTTTGAAACGGTTACTATTGCCTACAAAGGCAGTGTGGCCCATCATGACAGCACCGGTAACAGTGGTGTAATAAATCCGGGAGATGTACAATGGATGACAGCCGGTGCGGGGATCTTACATAAAGAATATCATGAAGAAAGTTTTTCAAAAAAAGGGGGACCGTTCGAGATGGTACAGCTTTGGGTAAACCTTCCGGCAAAAGATAAATTAACCGCACCTAAATATCAGCCTTTAACTGCTGATCAGATGGCTAAGGTGACATTGCCTGGCAATGGAGGAGTGGTGAATATAATAGCCGGTAACCTGAACGAAAATAAAGGCCCTGCAACAACTTTTACACCCGTTAACCTGTTTGATATCCGCTTAAATAAAGGCGGAAAATTAAGCACTAATATCCCGATAACCCATAATTCAATATTGCTGGTGATTGAAGGTAAAGTAACCGTTAACGGCGAACAGGTTGACCAGCATGATTTTGTGCTGTTTAAAAACGAAGGCGAAGCAATAAATATCGTTGCTGATGAAGATAGCGTAGCCTTGTTGCTAAGCGGCGAACCCATTAATGAACCAATAGCGCAATACGGCCCCTTTGTAATGAATACCCAGCAGGAATTGCAGGTTGCTTTCCAGGAATTTCAAGCAGGAAAATTCGGGGTACTTGAATAAATAACACTGATAATTTATTTTTAAACGGAAAAAGCGGCTGATGGCCGCTTTTTCCGTTTAATGCTTCTGTGATTTATTAGTTTGATGCAGAGCTCCAGCCATCGCTCCAACCGCCGTTCAGGCTTGAGTTTTTCGACTCTTTTACTAACTTATCATATTTAACAACCTGGGCAGGAGTTAATACGCCTTTAATCTTTTTAATAGTTGCTACACGTAAAGGAGCAACATCTGCTAACATTTTATTAGTGTTGCCATGTTCCTTAACTTTAATTTTATCAAATTTTTCTACAGATTCTTTATAGATAGCACTTACTTTTTCAGTTTGCTTATCAGAAAGATTTAGCTGTTTTTGTAATCCTTTAGCCTTTTCTACAGGGTCAGCTCCTACTTTAGTAGCTTGTGCACGGCTTGCAGTTGTTATTCCAATAAACAAACAGCATATCAACAGAATTTTTTTCATCGTTTATAGTTTAATACTTTATATAATATTATAAATATAGTATTCTTTTAACAAAATAAAAGTGGTACGGTTTTCTTTATCATTATTCTGTTGTTATTACTCTATAGCCAGGGCAAACGCATTAAAATAAATCATTTTTCTTATGGCCCGCTAGCAAATTTGCAGGAGGCTCCGATGGAGCCTTGCAAACCTTCAAATTGTCTATAAACAGGCGGCTCCTCCGGAGCTCCTAAATGATTTAATGCTGATTT
>JAQBOS010000080.1 GCA_028287925.1 Mucilaginibacter sp.
CTCGATTTCGGGATTAAGCATTAGTAACGGCAAGTTTTTGTCAACCGAATCGAATATCTTAAGGCCAGAAATACTGGTGTATTCCATTTCAACAATTACCGGATTATCTTCGATTTGGTTGATCATCTGCAGGAGACGTTTTGCTGTGTCGCTATTTTGTAATTTCAGGCAAGCCTTACTTTTTGACACATAAACGGATAACCAGGGCATCCGCTCTTTCAGGATCGTATACTTCTTGAAATAAAAATGGACAAACCGCTGAAATTTCTCTGAACGCATATACAATGGGCGGGCTTCGCCAAATAATTGTTGCTGGCCAATTCGAATCTCCAGTTCTTTCAAACCATTTTCCCCGGGACAAAACAAAGTCAGGGGCGAAGTCGAACCAATGACGGTATATTTATATTTAACAATATATAAATTGGCGGTAAGGTCGAAGTTATATACCCGTGCGTCTTGTTGGATAAATAGTTGCAATGCATCGCCAAAGTCATTTGTCTCTGGATTGGCGATCAGCGTATTCACATCGTTCACCAAATTCCAGGGAATGATCTTCAAATCATTGCTTATCGCCGAATAGCTAAAAAATAATTCGAGGAAATCCAGCGTATAAGACACTAATCGCTCGTCTTCGGCGCTCGCGATCACTTCACCATCTGCTTCCGACATCTGGAGCTTCCCTGTCCTGTTGATGTGTTCGAAAGCAATACGGACCAAATCAAGCCGCGCAAACGGGCTTGGTATAGCCGTGGGCAACTCGACCTGTCCGCCACCTTCGGGATCTTTTATCTTTTCGATAATATTATCGTCGTAAATGACAGAGTTGAACCAGTGTCTGCCGTCCTGTCCGGAAAAACCAAATATTTCACTCATAAATCAGGATTTTATCTTAAAATATTTTTGAAGTGTATCTTGCGTTGCCTGGTGAAAAATATGCACCAGTTTTTCTTTGCTATTCGTGTAATCTCGTTTCTTTGAGGCCGCGTTCAGGCTGCCATTGATGTGCTTGTAGTTGAACTTGTTAAAAGTATACCATGGGGTTTTGGCCGGATGCTCTTTAACAAAAGTCCGCACATCGGCTTTCAGGTCGAATGGATCGAAACCGCGCCCGTTTTCAGCCATTTCATCAAGCCATATCGTAAACGCATCGAGGAATTCTTTTAAATGGGTGTTATAAAATCCATCCCTCAATAATTCAGGTTCAACCTTTGGCGTCATGATTGCCCATGTGGTTTTTTCCATGGCGTTTGTGAGTTCCTCATCAAGGTATTTCTTAAAGAGCATCAATTGCGCCAGGCTTTTTCTGATTTTACTTAATGTATCATCTTCAAGATGTTGGAATTTAAGTTTGTCTGCCTTGAGTTTGACACCGAATTCTTTATAAACGGAACGCTGAACTATGCCATTTGAATTTCTCATTTGGGAGTCGTTTATCGATAAGAAGTCGAAAATCCCCAATGCGGAAGCGAGCTCTGCAAAGTGCGCGTTATTTTTTTGCCCACCATTCCCCGGGTCATTTTTGTAAGCCCTGCCATTAAGCGAATCCGCGAAATAATACATGACATTAATGACGCCGTCGAGATTGGTTTGGTAATAAGAAAGCGCCGCTCGTGTTTTCGCGATAAAAACGGACTTTTGTATGGGTGATTTTGGATCTTTGGCAATGTTAAAATAAGGTAATACTGTCAATGCGCCAATTTTAGCATCTCTTAAAAAACCACCGCTGTCGACATCAGCCTGCATAGCATTGCGTATATTTTTGACAATGATGGGAGCTCCTGCGGCTCCGGTTCCACCAAAAATGGAACTGATGACCATAACGCGGTCGTCATTTGTAAAACTGGAGGCAAACTCCCGGAACTCATCAGAATCTTTGAACTGATTGAGCACCACACTACCAATATTGGGGTTACCGATAAATCCAATATCCATCTCGATATCGAGCAAATCGATTGGCTGGTTTCTCTTATCCACCGTACTGCCGGAGAATAACACTTGGGCCAGGCTTTGACTGGCTTCATTCATTTGATTATAGCCGATGTAGTCCTTGAACTGGCTTCCCGAAACTTTCTTTAAGTCGAAAGTGAAGGTATCCGGAAGTGCCGAAGTACCAGGGTTGAGGCCCCGGAGGTTGTTAATTGCGGTGGCGAAGAACCCATTTCCTGTACCTACGGCTTTGATAATTGCCATATAATTTTCCAGCAAAGTAGTTGTCCGCTGAAAATCAAGGTTCGTACTGTGTGGGTCGATGATAATAGGAACAATCTGGTATTCTTCTCCGGAATCCGGTTTAACACCTGCGGCCAACAGCATCGTAAACGCTTTTAACACGCGTGACCCCGTACCTCCTACTGCGAAAACGTAGAGTTTCTTCATTGCTTAGTCGTTTTTAAAAAAAGTAGTGAAAACATTGTTTGTACTCAGTCTGCGTAACCATGGCAGTCCGGTGATCACCATTGCTAAAAAGAGCCCGCACAACACATTAAAGAAACAAACACCGATCACGTCAAGCGCGGTAAGGCTAAGGTCTTTACAATGATGCCCAGGCGCTATAGATGAGCCGATGACACAATAAGCTGCTATAAAATTAATTAAGGCTATAATTAATGCGATTAGCCACCAGGTACCGGTAGGACGTTTCGGTGGTATATCAATAATAAAGTATTGTAGCGCTAGGCCAATAAGCGTAATAGCGATAAATGTTATCCCCAAATAGGTCGCATAAGGTGTTCCGTAATAACCGGAACAATGGATATCATATCCCTTCAAATGATTAAGCATATCGCTTGTGATCAGGCGGAAGGTTTTTCCGATAGAATAGAGCCAGTCAAACATGATTTATTTTTTTATATTAATTTCAACTTCAGTTACTTTGTCCTGATGAGGGGATACGTAAAACGCGTCGTAAAGTCCTTCAATGAGATACTGCAGCCCGAAAGTCCTGCTCATTTGCGAAGGTTCGTTTTTAATATTCCGGTCATCAAGGGAATTGCTCACCGCTACCCATTTGGGAATCTTGCTTTGTGTAAAAACATGTAGTTCTTGCTCTTGCAAATTGTTGGTCGATAAATGAAGGCAATGAGTAAATCCGGAAGATGCCGGGTCTGTTTTATCATTTAAACGACTTATCGTTAATTTGTAATTGCCGTCGTGACTGTAATTATTGGTGTCATCAAAAAAAGACAAGTCTTCAATATCCTTACTGTAATCGACCAGGAGGTTAAAGCCGAAGCTATTATAAACGTCATTTGGCTTGGCGGCGTTAATGTTACCTGAAGCACCATCGGGTAATTCAAAATCACCTGTTTTATGGGAAAAAGTTATTTTATGACCATGTAAAAGTGGCGAGGTTTGTTTGTAAAAAACCAAAGTATTGTCAACCCCGCCATTGATATTATTAAGGACACCATTCTTTCTAATGATATTAATTTGTTCTTTTGAGCCAATTAGCCACATATAATAAGGCCGGTCGGCCGATAAAACAATAGGCTTATCATTCTCATCAAAATATTTTCCGGAAAAATTAGAATGTAACTGAACGACTTCAATAGCAAGATCAAACTTTTCTATCTTCTGCCCGAATGCGATCTTGATGCCTGTACTTTGCTGCTGCAGAGAAGCTATCGCGTTCTGCCCTTTACCTGGCGAAAATACAAAGTCAGAAACCAGCAGATTCACATGACGATCATCCGTGCTGTCTAACACTTGTTGCAGCAAATGCCGCATATCGGAAGATGAACGATCTCCACCATTCGTGCGAAAGGTCGCAGGGTCCAGATTTTGGATGAACTGGAGCAAGGTGTTAGCATCCGCTTTTTGTCTACTGAAAGTGATGTGATTATTAATATAATATAAGTTAATTCCTTGAGTAAGAGTATCTACGGTAATGACATTGCCTAACAAAGAGTAAATCGCGTCTTTAAAACGTGTGTTCCCTTTAACGTAGGCGTCCATACTCTCTGAATCTTCAATATAGACGTTGAAAGATGGCTTCGCAACACTTCGCCTTGATCTGGTAGCACCGGCATAAATATCATCCTTATTAATTTTGACACCTGCGTCTTTGCAAATACTGTAGATGAACGCAGCAGCTTTTGCAGTATC
>JAQBOS010000626.1 GCA_028287925.1 Mucilaginibacter sp.
TTAACTTCCTCGCCTTTTGCCTTTAGCCCTGCCGACTGCATTTGCACCAATACCTTAGCAGCCTGACTGCCACCCATTACCGCTATTTTAGCTGATGGCCAGGCGTAAATAAGGCGCGGGTCATACGCTTTACCGCACATGGCATAGTTGCCTGCACCGTACGAATTACCAATTACAATGGTAAATTTTGGCACAACTGAATTGGCAACCGCATTTACCATTTTAGCGCCATCTTTGATAATCCCGCCATGTTCTGAACGACTCCCAACCATAAAGCCGGTAACATCCTGTAAAAATACCAGCGGGATCTTCTTTTGGTTACAGTTCATAATAAAACGGGTAGCTTTATCAGCAGAGTCGGAATAGATCACCCCACCAAACTGCATTTCGCCTTTTTTTGATTTAACAACTTTACGCTGATTGGCAACAATACCAACAGCCCAGCCATCAACCCGGCCCAGGCCGCAAATAATAGATTGCCCAAAACCAGCCTTGTACTCTTCAAATTCTGAATTATCAAGTAAACGCAGGATGATCTCGTTCATATCATAAGCCGCTTCCCTGCTGATAGGTAAGATCCCGTAGATATCTTCCTGCTTCAACCTTGGGTCGGCCGGCTTTATCCTGTCAAAACCAGCTTTGTTAAAATCGCCGGTCATGCTCATTATGTTGCGGATAGAATCAAGTGCTGCCTTGTCATTGGGCTGCTTATAATCGGTAACACCGGATATTTCACATTGTGTTGTAGCGCCGCCCAGGGTTTCATTATCCACATCCTCGCCAATTGCCGATTTCACCAGATATGATCCCGCCAGGAATACAGAACCGGTACCTTCAACAATCATCGCTTCATCACTCATAATTGGCAAGTAGGCCCCACCAGCCACGCACGATCCCATAATAGCGGAGATTTGGATGATCCCCATGCTGCTCATCATTGCATTATTGCGGAAGATGCGCCCGAAATGTTCCTTATCCGGGAAGATCTCATCCTGCAAAGGCAAATAAACGCCGGCGGAATCAACCAAATAAATTATAGGCAAGCGGTTTTCCATTGCTATTTCCTGGGCACGCAGGTTTTTCTTGGCGGTTATCGGGAACCATGCCCCGGCCTTAACCGTAGCATCATTGGCAACAATTACACATTGCCTGCCTGATACATAACCTATGCCACATATTACACCGCCTGAAGGGCAGCCACCATGTTCGGCATACATACCCTCACCCACAAATGCACCAACTTCCAGCCAGGGTTTTCCTTTATCTAAAAGATAGGCTACACGCTCGCGGGCCAGCATCTTACCTTTTTCCTTTTGTTTAGCCGCTGCTTTTTCGCCTCCGCCCAGGTATACTTTTTTTAGCCTGGTCTTCACTTCATAAGCAAGCTGCTTATTTATATCCTCATTTTTATTAAAATCGATGTCCATAATTGGTTTTTACTGGAAAATGTAATTTTAGGGAAATTTGCGCAGTAAAGCCCATTTGAAAGTAAAATTGTTTTCCTATAATCTACAAAACGCCTCATAAACAAAATATTAACCATATTAATTGTAACACTTTCAGTATTAAATTTTGATTTAAAGTAATTATATTACTTTAGCGCAATTTTTAGTTATAAAATATGCAGGAAACACCAACTGTTACACAACCAAAAAAATCAAGATTTCCCAGAGCCGTCCCGTTTATTATAGGGAATGAAGCGGCAGAACGCTTCAGCTTTTACGGAATGCGTTCTGTACTTACACTTTTTTTGGTAAAGCAATTTTTTAACCCTACAGGCAACGCAGCCTTAACGGAACAGGCTAATGCGCATGCCAATAAATTACACCACTTATTTGTGATGGTTGCCTACGCTTTGCCATTTGTGGGCGGCATGATAGCCGACTGGTTTACCGGTAAGTACAAACTTATTTTATATGTATCGATGATTTACTGTGTAGGGCATTTGATGTTGGCGACATTTGATGGCGGCCTTGGTGGTTTTGAATTAGGTTTGCTCGTGGTTGCCATTGGTGCGGGTGGCATTAAATCATGTGTATTAGCCAACGTTGGCGATCAGTTTGATGCTACTAACCAGGATTTACTCTCAAAAGTTTATGGCTGGTTCTATTTCAGTATCAATGCCGGCTCCATGATTTCAACAGTTGCCATACCCTGGACTTATGATCATTTTGGCCCCAAGTGGGCTTTCGGTGTTCCCGGGCTCCTGATGGCGCTGGCTACGATTATATTTTTTTCGGGCCGTAAAAAGTATGTAAAAGTCCCACCTCAGGGTGTCAACCGCAATAACCTGGTGTTTATAACCTGGTATGCGTTAACTCATTTGAGCCAACGAAAACCGGGGCAATCCATGCTGGATGTTGCCAAAGGCCCGTATGACCCCGAACGCGTTGAAGGTGTTAAGGCAGTTTACCGGGTTATGGCAGTATTCTTTTTCGCGCTGGCATTTTGGGCCGTTTGGGATCAGTGTTTGTCTGAATGGACGCTGTATGCCGAAAAAATGAACCGTGTTATTAACCTTGGGTTTACCACAATTACCGTGCTACCTGGCCAATTATCAACAGTTAATACCGTATTCCTGCTGCTATTTATCCCCCTGTTTAACTATTTAATATATCCATGGCTTGATAAGCACGGATTAAAAACTACCCCATTACGCAGGCTTGGTACGGGGTTGGTGTTAACGGCGTTGTCGTTTGTAGTAATTGGCGTTATACACAACAGCATTGAGCATGGCGGCGCCCCATCCATTTGGTGGCAGGTGCTGGCATTTATGATACTTTCGGCGGCCGAGGTTCTGGTATCTATTACCGGTTTGGAATATGCCTACACACATTCGCCAAAATCAATGAAGAGTACTATGACCGGCATTTGGTTCCTGGTAGTATCGTTTGGTAATTTGATTACCGCCCTGGTTAACGGCCTTATTGAAGATGGCGGTTGGTGGGCACGCAACCTTAAGGGTGCAAACTACGAATGGTTTTTTGTTGCATTTATCGGGGTGTTCATAGTGGCATTTATAATTGTTTCACCAAGACTGAATGAGCGCAATTATATTACTGATCCTTACTTAGATAACCAGGTAATTGCAGATACCAATAACCTGTAAATCAGTATAAAAACAAAAAAGCAGTAGAGTAACAATTACTTTACTGCTTTTTTATTTTTAATGAAGCCGAAAATCAAGTATTTTCGCCAATTGTTTATCTAAATATTTCCGGGTGCCTGATAGCATAGTAATTATTCCAACGTATAATGAAAAGGAGAACATTGAACGGATGATCCGTAAAGTATTTTCCCTTCCTCATGATTTTCATATCCTTATTATTGACGATGGCTCGCCCGATGGTACGCAGATCATTGTAAAGCAATTGCAGCTTGAATATGCTGATAAGCTGTTTATTGAGGAGCGCGCAGGCAAACAAGGGCTTGGTACGGCTTATATTCACGGTTTTAAGTGGAGCATAGCCCATCAATACGATTACATTTTTGAGATGGACGCCGATTTTTCGCATAACCCGGATGACCTGTTAAAATTAAGACAGGCCTGTATTGATGGTGCTGATGCGGTAATAGGCTCACGTTATATTAATGGTGTAAATGTAGTTAACTGGCCGATGAGCCGTGTGCTAATGAGCTATTTTGCATCGGTATATGTGAGGTTTATAACCGGCATTGATGTTAGGGATGCTACAGCCGGCTTTATGTGCTATAGGCGTAAAGTGCTCGAAACTATCCAGCTAAATAAGGTAAAGTTTGTTGGCTATGCTTTCCAGATAGAAATGAAATATACCACCATAAAACATGGTTTTAAGCTTGTTGAAGTGCCCATTATATTCACCGACCGCACATTGGGTACTTCAAAAATGTCGACAAGTATTTTCAGGGAAGCTTTTTTTGGAGTGATCCAGATGAGAATTAATTCGATATTCAGAAAGTATCCTGAAGGGTGAGGTGATTTCGGATGTCGGATGTTCGATTTCGGAGTTTTTTATTTTTGACAATCAAGTTTTATTATTTCTAAATCCGAAATCGAACATCCGAAATCCGAAATAAAAAAATTAATTTCGTTGGCAATGAATGAACATCTCGATCCTGAGCGCGAACACCTCTCTCCTGCCGAACGTGATATTGAAAAAGTTTTGCGGCCGCAGGTATTTGAGGACTTTACCGGTCAGCATAAAATATTAGCTAATTTAAAAATATTTGTACAGGCTGCCCGCCAGCGCGGCGAGGCGCTTGATCATGTGCTGCTGCACGGCCCTCCCGGCCTTGGCAAAACTACGCTGTCGTACATTATTGCAAACGAGATGGGTGTGGGCATCAAGATCACTTCGGGCCCTGTATTGGATAAACCCGGTGACCTTGCCGGCTTGCTAACTAATCTTGAAACCGGCGATATTTTATTTATTGACGAGATCCACAGGCTTAGTCCCCTTGTTGAAGAATACCTGTATTCGGCAATGGAGGATTTTAAGATTGATATTATGCTGGAGAGCGGCCCGAACGCACGCTCTGTACAGATCTCCTTAAACCCTTTTACCCTGGTTGGCGCCACTACACGTTCAGGCTTGCTTACAGCACCTTTGCGTGCAAGGTTTGGGATAAACTCGCGCCTGGAGTATTACGATGCTAAATTGTTAACCACTATACTTTTACGCTCTTCATCCATATTAAAAACACCGATAAGCGATGAAGGCGCTTATGAAATTGCTCGCCGCAGCCGCGGTACCCCGCGTATTGCCAATGCTTTGTTACGCCGCACACGCGATTTTGCCCAGATAAAAGGTGATGGTAATATTGATACCGAGATTGCCAAATTTGCCTTAAATGCGCTTAATGTTGATGAACATGGGCTGGATGAAATGGATAATAAGATCCTGAGCACAATTATTGATAAATTTAAAGGCGGCCCAGTCGGCTTAAAAACTATAGCAACTGCTGTAGGCGAAGATGAAGGTACAATTGAAGAGGTATATGAGCCTTTTTTAATCCAGGAAGGCTTTTTAATGCGTACCGCACGTGGCCGCGAAGCAACCGAAAATGCCTACAAACATTTAGGGAAAATAAAAACAGGTGGAAATCCTTCGCTGTTTTAGTCAATAGTTACTACATTTGACGTTATAAACCGATTTGCCCGGTGAAAAACTTTAGTCATAATGGGTAAGTACACCTTATCCCTATTGATCCTCTTTCTGCTGGCAATCAATATTTTATAATATAATTCTCTGTTTATTTTGAATATGTACAACTATAATATTCTTAATGATAAAGAACTAACCGACTTGCTTCAGCAAGGCAATGAGCATGCCTTTACCGAAATTTACAACAGGTATTGGGCAAAGTTATTTGCCATTGCAGCCAATAAAATAAAGGAACTGGATGAAGCTGAGGAAATTGTACAGGATATATTTGTTTCGCTATGGAAAAGGCGGAACGAGTTAGGTGTAATCGATACACTAAGCTCTTATCTTGCGGTATCCGTTAAATACCGGGTTATTAAAGTTTTAGATAAGCGAAACAGTCAGCAAAAATATTCCGATTATAGCCAGCGTACCGTAAACCTTACTGACGATTCAACCCAGCAATGGCTTGAATTTGAAGAATTACGAAGCCGGTTAGCCGTTTTTGTAGCAGATCTGCCTGAAAAATGTCGCCTCGTATACCAATTAAGTCGTGAATCAGGTTATTCACAGAAAAAAATAGCAATAGAATTAGGCATCTCCGAAAAAACGGTTGAGGCACATTTAGGCAAGGCTATTAAAACCTTACGTACCAGGCTGGGCCAGTTCCTGTTATAAAACCCATTTAAAAAAAATATTAAAATATTTCACATTACACTAAGGGATTTCAATCTCTCAGCGGACTTACTATTAAACACACCCGCTGAATGGAAAACCGTTACCAGGAATTAGCAAAAAAATGGCTGAATAAAACCATCACTCCTGATGAACAGGCCGAATTTGCAGCGTGGTATAATGCAGATCAGGACATCCCTGTTGATATTCCATCAGCATTTGCTGAAAATGAAGAAGTATTAAGGGAAAGAATATTAAATAAAATAAACCGTGATATTAAAAAAAACAATAACCGGTCTAAAATAATAATACCAACATGGTTACGTGTAGCAGCCGGCATATTGCTATTTGCCGGGTGTTTTATATACTATTTTGTGCATACCCATCCGCCGGTTAAGCAACTTGCCTTGATCCGTCAAAAACCTCAATTAAAAAACGATGTAAGTCCAGGAGGTAATAAAGCTATTTTAACACTTGCCAACGGAAGTAAAATAGATTTAAATGATGTTAAAAATGGGGTTTTAGCCAGCCAGGGTAAAACTGTACTAAAAAAAGATAAGGACGGGCAGCTTATATATGAAGCACCGGGCGGGAAAGCTAAAGACTCATCATCCATATACAATACCATTACCATTCCCAAAGGCGGCCAGTTCCAGATTGTGCTGAGCGATGGCAGTAAGGTATGGCTTAATTCCGCTTCGTCAATTACCTTTCCCGCTGCTTTCTCAAAAACCGAAAGAAAAGTTACCGTAACAGGCGAAGTTTATTTTGAGGTAGCTAAAAACAAACACCTGCCGTTCAGAGTTGTTGCTGGTAAGCAAACAGTTGAAGTATTAGGAACCCACTTTAACATTAATGCTTATTCAGACGAATACGCGATTAAAACTACTCTTATTGAGGGAAGCGTAAAAGTATCTGCTGATTCCCAAAGTGCTATTCTAAAGCCCGAACAGCAATCAAGTATTTTAAACAATAAACAAGGACGTATCAGTATAAACACAGTTGATACTGATGATGTGCTTGCCTGGAAAAATGGCAACTTCCAATTTGAAAGAGCCGAAATACAGTTAATAATGCGTGAGGCTTCCCGGTGGTATGATGTAGATATTAAATATGAGAGTGAGCTGCCGCCACGGCGTTTTACAGGGAGCATATCCCGTAATGTAAATCTGTCTGAGTTATTAAAGATGTTAAAATATACCGGTATAAATTTTAAAATAGAAGGTAAAACTATAATAGTTACACCTTAATACCGTACCTGAATAAACTATTGAAAAACAATATTGCCGGATTAACCAACCTGGCAAAAATAATGGTATTACCGTTTTGGTAATGCTATGCCTATATGTGAGTGAATTAATCAATTATTAACCCATAAACTAAATTCAATGAGAAAATTAATACTTAGATCCCCCTGACATTTGAGGTAATTTTTTTATGAAGAGCATAAAAAGCATCGGGTAAAAAATCCGGGAAGCGTTGGAGCGCTTACCCGGGTCAATATCTGGGTTACCTCTATCCACAATCGCGAAATTGAAATAATAAGTTTTTAACCCAAACACAACAAAACTATGAAATTTAATTTTATGGTGATACCTCTTAAACGGCATCACCTGTACAAAATTTTATTAGCTATGAAGCTAACCGCTGTTCTTATTTTTACAGCCCTTTTAAATGTAAGCGCCAAAACTTATAGTCAGAACATAAACATCCATCAGAGTAATATATCTGTTGAGAAAATATTGAAGCTGATTAAAAAACAAAGCGGTTATAATTATTTTTATGACGAAGATGCTGTGGCTAAAACTTCGAAAGTAAACATTGATGTTAACAACGTTACTGTTGAGGAAGTGCTGAATCTTTGTTTTAAAAATCAACCTTTAACTTATCGCATCTTTCAGCAAACTATTGTTGTAAAAGCAAAGGACGAAACAAACCCGATATCAGATGTTGCCCAAAAGGTACAGGGAACTGTAAGCGATGCAAAAGGGCCGTTGCCGGGTGTTAGTGTAAGAGTAAAAGGTACAACAATAGGCACAGTAACCGATGTTAACGGCAAATACACTTTAAATGATATTGACGGAGGCGCAACGCTGGTATTTACTTTTATTGGATACAATACACAAGAAGTAGCTATAAACAACCGTGCAACTGTTGACGTAAAATTAACAGAAAGTCAAAAGGCATTAAGTGAGGTGGTAGTTGTAGGTTATGGAACAACAAAAAGAATTGACCTTACAGGTGCTGTAGGCAGCGTAAATGAAAAGCAACTACAGGAACGCCCGGCCATAAATCTTGAGCAGGAACTTGCCGGTAAAATTGCAGGCGTTAACGTTTCAACAAATTCAGGAGCTCCGGGTGGTGAAACCAAGATCAGGATCCGTGGTTACAGTTCTATAAATTCAAGCACCGATCCGCTGTATGTTGTTGATGGTGTGGTTTGGACAGAGGGGGGCGCTTCAATCAATCCTAATGATGTAGCATCAATTGACGTGCTAAAAGATGCCTCATCTACCGCTATTTATGGTACGCGCGGTGCAAACGGCGTAATACTGGTTACTACAAAAAGAGGCAGCAATAAAAAAGGCGGAACAGTTAGTTATGATGCTTATGGAAGTATCGGCGTTTTAGCCAGGAAACTGAAAGTGCTTGATTCAAAGCAATTTTTAGCTGTTGAAGATCAATCATATGCAAATATCAAAAAGTACGACCCTACTGGCTGGGCTGCAGGTAAATATGCTGATGATGATCCAAAAGTTATCCGTACCGCGCTGATAGGTAAACTATTCGACGCTAATTTAAACCCACTTTATAATGTGGATTGGCAGGATGCAACTACCCATCATGCTTTCAGTCAAAACCATAATATATCATTTACTGACGGAAATGAAACCATGAATTATGGTTTATTTTTAAATTATGCAGATGATGAAGGAATTATCATTAACAGTTATCAAAAACGCTACAATGCCCGCTTAACGCTTGATAACCAGATAAAACCATGGTTAAAAATTGGGGCCACTTTAAATTATAGCAATCGGGAAACCCGCACCCAGGATGATGGTACCGGAGGTAACAATATCCCCCGTATGCTGGTTGAAATGCCATCAATTATCCCAATAAAGTATCCTGACGGCACTTACGGTAAAAGAACCGATTATCCTAACATGGAAGGCGGCGATAACCCCGTAGCCCAGGCTAATGAAATTGTATCATTACATTATAACCGTGTTTTTAGCGGTAATGGTTATGCCAATATAAACTTTTTTCCCGGTCTTGATTTCCGTACAACAATTGGTGTAACCACATCAAGCAATACCGAGCCCCACTCACAAAGCGGGCTGGTTGGCGGTTCAACCATTAATCAATCTTATAGCTCTGCCTCAATAAATCAGTATAATAATACCTTTTGGCAATGGTCAAATTACCTTACCTATAATAAAAAGTTTAATAATGTACATTCATTAAACGTTGTTGCAGGTACCGAGCGTCAAAATTTCAGTCAGTTAAGGTCTTATGGATCAACACAGGGCCTGTCTGATAATTATTATGGTTATTACAACCTGGGGGCAGGTTCAATACCAGGCATACCGACATCAAATTATGACGCATGGCAAATGCAATCATTTTTTGGCAGGGTAAATTACGGATACAAAGACAAATACTTATTAACCGTAACAGGCCGCGAAGATGGTTCATCGCGTTTTGGTTCAAAAAACAAGTATGGATTTTTTCCGTCGGCAGCTGCTGCATGGAGAGTATCACAGGAAGATTTCATGAAGGATAACAAAACTGTGTCTGACCTGAAATTAAGGTTAAGCTATGGCCTTACAGGTAATTCTGAAATTGGAGAATACAACTCCCTTGCCAATATCAACACCGTTAATTATCCTTTTGGTGGAGCACAATCTATCGGTACCAATTTAACCAGCATTGGGAATGATAATCTGCAATGGGAAAAAACCGCTGAGTATGACTTTGGTGTTTCTTTTGGCTTATTTAACAACCGCATTACCATTGATGCCGATGCGTATTTAAAGAAAACAAAAGCATTGCTGCTTAACGCTCCGCTTCCTGAAACAAGCGGTTTTACCAGTGTTTACAAAAACATAGGCAGTATTGAAAATAAAGGCCTTGAGTTTACTATAAACTCTGTTAACATAAAAACAGAAGATTTTAGCTGGAACAGTAGTTTTAATATCTCTTTCTTAAAGAACAAAATATTAAACCTGGGTGCAAGTAATGATGATATTTTCCTGGGCCCTACCTTTCTATCACAATTTAACCTGATGCGTGTGGGTTTACCGGCCGGTACGTTTTGGGGGTATAAAGTGCTGGGAACCTGGGGAACAGCAGAAGCTACTGAAGCTCAGAAATACGGACTTTTACCTGGTGATTTGAAGATCTGGGATAAAAATGGAGATGGCAAGATAACTGCTGACGATAAAACTGTGTTAGGTAAATCAACACCTGACGGATATGGTACATTTATGAATACTTTCCGTTATAAAAACTTTGATCTTGCTGTTGAACTGCAGTTTGATTACGGTAACCAGGTGATGAATTTAACAAGGCACTCAGGCCAGGACAGAACCGGGCAGGCAAACAGCTATGCTACCGTACTTAATGCATGGACACCTACCAATCAAAACACCGATATAGCCGAAGACAGGCCTGCTTATGTTCGCTATCAAACAGAGATCTATTCAACCAAAGTTGAAAATGGCTCGTTTATCCGCGGCAAAACAGTAACACTTGGTTATACCTTCCCTACATCTACCATTTCAAAAATAAAAATGAGCCGTTTAAGGATCTACGCCCAGGCACAAAACCTGTTCCTGATAACTAAATACACCGGCTATGATCCTGAAACTTCCACCTATAATGGCACCAGTAACTTTACCCAGGGAATACTGTTTTATGATTATCCGAAACCAAGAACTTTCCTGCTTGGATTAAATGCTAGTTTTTAATTAAATATTAAAGTAGAAACATCATGAAATTTAATATAAAAAAATACAGGATCGGGGTTATGTTACTGATCCTTACGTTTACAATAAGTAGTTGCAAAAAATATCTTGATGAAAAAGATAACAGCAACTTTGTAAAGACAAATTACTTTCAAACAGCTTCGCAAGCGCAAACTTTCGTTAACGGCCTTTACAACCAGCTTAAGCTGTTTCAAAATGGCGATGCTTATGGCGAAGCTCCATTCATTACTTTGGAATTGTTTGCCGGTCATGCCACTTCACTGGGCCAAAGTGTTAACAACAGCAACGTGATCCATCAGCGTACTGATGCTGTTAATCCCGGCTTTGAAGACGTTTGGCAAAACAGCTATAACGCTATTGCCAATGCAAACCTGGCGCTTGAACGGATCCCCGGTGTTGGTATGGATGATGCAACAAAAAAGAAGTTGCTTGGCGAAGTTTATTTTTTAAGAGCTTTCTTTTATTATCATTTGGTAAGGCTTTATGGCGATGTACCGCTGATAACCAAATCAGTTACCATTGACAGCCCTGACCTTTACCCGGCACGAACTGATTACAAACAGGTTTATGCGCAAATAATCAGTGATCTGCAGGCGGCTGAGGCATCAGGCTTACCAGCCACAGATCAAACCGGAAGGGTGTCGCTTGGCGCTGTACAAACATTATTGGCAAGCGTTTATCTTACAACCGCAGGCTACCCAATGCAAACCACTGCTAATTATGCGCTTGCTGCTACAGAAGCTCAAAAAGTACTTGCTAACTATACACTTTTTGATAATTATGCCTATTTGCATGATAATGCGCATAAAAACCTGGGCGAACTTATCTTTCAGAAGCAGTATTTAGTTGGGGTGTCTACAAACGCCATTACACAGTTAACGGTTCCCTTTAATTTACCTGTAGGTGCTTATGGCGATCACTTAGGCGCCATGATCCCTACCAATGAGTTTTTTGCCAGCTATGAACCCGGAGATTTGCGTACCCAGGAGCGCC
>JAQBOS010000645.1 GCA_028287925.1 Mucilaginibacter sp.
GGTTGAGGCTAACAGTATGGCAGAAGCGATAGAAAATATTGCAAAGCTCCCTATAGAGGGCGAGCCAGGTAAAACATTTCATTACAGTAATGTTGGCCTGCAAATAGCCGGGGCAGTTTTAGAAAAGATCAGCGGCAAAAGCTTTGAAACCTTATTTGCCGAAAGAATTGCCGGTCCGCTAAATATGAAGAACACCGATTTTGGGAAAGGCAAAGTTGCTTTACCCGCTGGCGGGGCCATAAGCACACCTGAAGATTATCTTAATTTTTTGGTGATGATAATGAACAAGGGCACGTTTAATAACAAAAGAATCCTGAGCGAAAGCAGCATAGCCCAAATGCAGGTTAACCGCATTACGCCTGATGTAAAAATTGCTTACGCGCCGGCAGAGGCGAAAGGTTTGGGCTACGGATTCGGCGAATGGACAATGGGCGATAATACGGTTAGCAGTCCCGGGTTATTCGGCAGTTTTCCGTGGGTAAATAATAATAAAAAATACGCCGCCTTTTTGATGACCTTCTATATAAAAAACACAGGCCGTAACGAGCGTTATTTTGAATTGAAAAAATTGGTTGATGACGCGGTAACGGTACAGTAAATAAAATTCGGTCATGTTTTTTGTTGATTGATTTTATTTACATTTATTGTAATATTCATTATCATAAAAGCCTTTAACCTGTATGGAACAGCCTGTAAGCCAAAATCGTAAAGCCATTACTTTATTTTTATTGATAACATTTGGCATAAGCTCCATTTATTATTTTTTGGTGATCCATACGGGGAAGCTTGGCAGCGGATACGGCCTTTATGTTACCGGGTTAATGTGGGCGCCTGCCATGTCGGCTTTTATAACCAGTAAAATATTAAAACGGAAAATTGCCAATCTTGGCTGGGGAGGATGGAATAACCCCCGCTACATGTTATGGGCCTACCTGGTGCCATTGATCTACAGCCTGGTGGCCTATTTAGTAATCTGGGTAACCGGCTGGGGTGGCTTTTATAATACAGAAGCCATTACGCAAATAGCAAAATCGTTCGGGTGGGATCATTTGCCTGCAGGGCTGGTCATATTGCTTTATTTTATTTTTACGGGGATAATAGGCATGGCTGGAAGCGTGTCGACCGGCCTGGGCGAGGAAATTGGCTGGCGCGGATTTTTAGTGCCCGAATTGTATAAAAACGCCAGCTATACCAAAACTTCGTTAATAGTAGGTTTTATATGGGCCTTTTGGCATTTCCCAATCCTTATTTTTGCCGATTATAACAGCGGTACGCCTGCCTGGTACGGGCTTACCTGTTTTACGGTTATGGTGGTAAGCATCAGCTTTATTTTTACGTGGTTCAGGTTAAAATCAGGCAGCTTATGGACAGGGGCCATACTGCATGCAAGCCACAATCTGTTTATCCAGAACTTTTTTTCGCCGCTTACAAAAGATACAGGGCACACCAAATATTTTATTGATGAATTTGGCGCTGTGCTCCCGGTTATATGCCTTATTGCCGCAATCTATTTTTGGAGCAGGAGAGGGGAATTAACACAATCAGGCGCTAATAGTTACCTGGCGACAGGGGCAGAAGCTGCACAATATTAAATATAGTTAGACACTTAATTAAAAAATTAACAGCCATTTAGCATTTATAGATTATGATGATATAAAATTGATATCATTATTGATAATAACTATAATAATATTAGATCCCTGTAATCAGGATGAAAAAATAGCTTAATTCGTTATATCTATCAAAAAATCATACAGATGTATATCTGTTGAAAGGTTTAGCTTTTTGCGTACCCGGTACCTGCTGATCTCAACACCTTTAAGGGAGATGTTAAGCAATTGCGCTATTTCTTTTGATGTAAGGTTAAGCCTTAAATAGGCGCAAAGCTTTAAATCGGTTGAGCTAAGGCCCGGGAACTTGGTTTTCATAGTGCTCAGGAAGTTGTTATGTACCTGGTCAAAGTAGATAGCAAAATGGTTCCAGTCGTCGTCGTTTTTATCGGTATCGCTCAATAGCTTAAATACGCTTCTGAATTGGTAAACCGGATCAGGAATGTTTAGCTTCTTTGTTAAAGTCATTAGCTCATCCTTAATGTTCAGCAGCAAACGGCCCCGGTCAACCAGGTGCATGGTTAGCGTGGCCAGCTCTTTGTTTTTATAATTTATCTCTGTTTCAAGATTATCATTCTTTAGGGCGATGATCTCTTTTTCGTTCCTGTCGAGCTCAAGGCTGTGTAAGTACTGAAGTCTTTTTTGTTCATCCTCGTGTCTTTTTTGATGCGCTTTGAATTTTTTGTGCTGTGCTCTTGCCGCTGCGAAAATGGCGCAGGTTATTATCAAAACATAAAAGAAATATGCCCAGGGAGTTTGATAGGATGCAGGCTCAACAGTAAAAGTGTAGTTTACCGGGGCAGACGCATTACCCAGGTTGTTACGCGCTTTTACCGAGAATGTATAAGTGCCGTATGGCAAATTCGTATAATCTTTCTCGGTTTTTACCGACCAATTTGACCACTCTTTATCAAACCCAATCAACTTATAAGTAAACTCCTCATTGCTTTTTTGAGCAAATAAAGTTGAGGAATATTCAAAATGGAATGAGTTCCAGTGATTGGTTACTGTGGGGATATGTTTAGTGTGTTGAACATCGGTTATCCGATTGTTTTTCATAAAATAACCACCAAAAATAAGACTGTCCTTTTCGGCAATTGTTTTAACCGTGGTTAACAATACGTTTAGCTTGCTTTCAGTAGAAACATACTGCCGGTAGTTTAAATGGAAGACCCCATTGGTTGAGCCTACAAATATATTTTCCGCATCATAAGGATATATAAACCCTGAGCCTTTCACCATTTGACCGGCCAGCTCAGGGAAATAGATAACATTATAAGGTTTATTTGCTGAAGGCTTTGTAAAATCAATAACACCAACCCGCTGATTGCTGATAAACCAGATATTGCCGCTCTTGTCTTCTGTCAGGTACTCAATAACGGCATCGCCAAAAATAGGATTGAAATAAGCAGAGCGGATAAATTTGTTATTAACAGTGCTGTATTCAAAAATGCCTTTTTCAGTACCGGCAATAATTTTATTTTTTATAAAATATACATGGTTGTTCAGGATGGAAGGGAGCCCGCTTTTTTCGGTATATTGCGTATAGATAGCAATCTTTTTTCTATCGGGCGAAAGCTGGATCTTGTAGATGCCCCTGTATGGATGTGAAGCCCATATAGTGTTGTTATTATCCCTGGCAATGGTTGACAGGGACTCATAGATCCCTGAAATTTTCCCAGCATTGGTGAAACTTCCGTTAACAGATTGCAAAAGCTGCAAGCCTGTATAGGTGCTGGTAATAATATCATGCGAGTTGGGGATAGGTTTAAACATCCATGCCCCCTGCCCGGTATATATTGGTTCTGTATGGTTGTTACGCAATAACATAACGCCATCCTGGTGCCCTATTATAAGGTTGCGCTCTATTTCGCTAAAGCTCCACACCTGGCCCCTGGTGTTGTCAACCTCGGTAAAAGTTCCTTTGCATTTGCTGATGTCATTTTGCTGCTCATCCAGCGGAATGCTATATAAACCATTTGACGTGCCGATAAACAGTTTTTTATCAAATACAATTGCGGCATTGCTTTTTAGCTGGTTTTCTTTCTCAGGGTAAATATGCTTAACCGATGAGTTATAGTTTATAAAATCGAGCCCGTCTTCGAGGCCAAGCCATAGGTTTTTATCATGATCAATCAGCACCGCATGGATGTTATTATTTTGCAGTCCCTCGTTGTTTGAAATGCGCTCAACCAGGTTTCCCTTTCCATCAATTATAAAAAGGCCTTTTGCCGCGCTGGCTATAGCGTACCTGTCATCTCCTACCTTTTTTGTACAGGTAACCAGGTCGTTATTTAAAATATTATCAATTGCCGTGTTTTTTTTGATAAGGGATGATCCTGTTAATAAAAACAATCCCTTTTTTAATGTGGTAACAAGCAGTGTATCTTCCTTGTATTCAATTATTCCGGTTACCTGCAGGCCGGCTGTTGGCAATGTGCCGCAGCAGTGTTGCCATTGGTTCCCCTTGAAGATCATGAAGCCCGAATCTTTATCGTCTGCATACAATTGCGGGCCCGCCTTTGACAGCATCCGCCAGCCCCCTGGCGCATCGAATGTTTTTATCTCATTATCTTTTAGTTCAAAAATGCACTCTATAGTACGGAAGAACACCTCGTTATTAAAAAGGACAACATTCCAGATATCCGCAAATTGCCGGGCTTTTTGGGGCAGCAGATTTTTTAATGAATGAAATTGCAGGATGCCATCCTTATCAGGGAAAAAATAACCGATCTCATCCTGTCCGCCACAATAGATCTTTCCGGACGGATCAATCGCCAATGATTTAATGGCAGCCTTGTTGGGCATCTGGTAAATTTTCCAGTAGCTTCCGTCGAAAGATAATAACCCGTCGTTATTGGCGAAGTAAAGAATGCCGTTTTTGTCCTGGTTAATATCCCAAATTTCTGTAGCCGCATCGTAATCCGCATGGGTATAATTTTTAATCGCCGGGATCCCAATAGTTGGCTGTGCAATAGCCGGGCAGGTTAAAGCAAGGAATACAATAATTAATAAAGCATTTTTCTTAATTAACATTCCGGTTAAATAATTAGTACCGTAAATTAATGAAGATTTTATATAAACAGGTAGGAATTTGATTTAGAAAAGCTTGTAGGGGTATTTTTGCTGCTTTTTAGCTATGTTTTAGTAAATCTTGTAGTGGTAATGTAGGGAAGGGGGGAGAGAGTCAGGAATCAAGATGTCAAGAGTCATGAATCAAGAGGGCAAGAGTCAGGAAGTAAATTCACTAACGTGATGCCCGGATAAGTTTCATATCAATATGTGGTACCTCATGCTCACTTTGTCAGATTTTCTTGAGTTTATTTCCCGTTGTTACATCCTAATTGTTAATCTCTGATTTTATCTTGATTCTTGACCTCTTGAATCTTGACTCTTTCCAACCGCCCAAAATATTGCGTTACGGACTAAAGTGGTATAATTGCCGTCATCAAAAAGCTCGGGGAAATGTCCCATGGCTATGTAAATGTTTTTTGCCTTTACATGTTCATTGGTCCATATAACGGGATGGTCGCCCATTTTAACATCTTTTGGCGGGTTGTAGGTAGTTTCATCAATACTTGCCAGCACATGTACATTTTCGCGCGGGCTTTTATTATAGATATACCATTCGTCTTTTGTAGTGAAGGATGCCGGTATTCCGCTCATAACAGGATGGGCGGGATCTTCAACAGTAAGTTTGGCTGCCGTGCCGCCGGGAATGTGCCGCTTAAACTCAATATCGCCCATGAAGCCTGAATACCATTGCCACATTGGGTAACCATCAAACACGCCTAATAAAGTAGGGTGATGAAAACCTACCCATCCGCCACGGCCATTTTTTATATAATCTTCAAAAGCATCCTGCGCATCTTTTTCCCATGGATAGGGAGGATAATCAAGCTGGATAAAAAGCTGGTATTGTTTCAGGAAATCTTTGTTTATTGATTTTGTATCACTGATATAATCTATGGTAAAATTGCTATCGGCAGCCAGTTTATTTAACCAGGCTTTTGCGGCTACATCAAATAAAGCGTGCCCGCCGCCAATTTCTGCAATAGCTACGGCTTTAAACCTGGGCTTTTGAGCTGTTTGCGCAATAGCGAAATGAATGCTGCAAATAAAAAATAGGTAAAGGATCAGGCTTATTAAATGTTTTTTCATTGTCGGTTCAATATATCATATGATGCCTAAGCGTTGCCACTTGTGACAAGTATATATGAAACTTTTTGTTTATGGCCCTTTTACAACTTAAAGTAGTGGTATTGTAGTGCAACTCTCAAATTTTGCTTAATCTCAATTATTTGCCGTTCAGGAGTTGTACAAATTGAAACATAAAATGCAGTTTATCCGCTATAATTGATAAGCCACTACATTACCTCTACCAGCCTCTAAAAGTCATACAATCGTAAATATTTCATTGTAAGTTCGGTGAAACTAACATCCTAATACTCACTTTAAAAAACTTATTTTTATGAAAAAACTCTACATGTTAGTTACGTTTCTGCTGGGCTGCTTTATGTATGCTTCTGCGCAAAATGTAACTGTAAAGGGTACTGTGACAGATGATCACAACCTGCCCCTGCCGGGGGTAAACGTTAAGGTATCCGGAACCACTGGCGGTACCTCAACCAGTGTTGACGGAAATTATTCCATTAGTGCGCCAGCCGGCTCATCATTGGTGTTTAGCTTTATCGGGTTTGTTACCCAAACCGTAAAGGCAAACAAGGTAGTGATCAACATTGTTCTGCAGACCGACCAGCACATACTGGAAACAGTAACGGTAACGGCGCTGGGCATTGAGCAAAAAACCAAATCACTAACGTATGCAACACAGAATGTTGGCGGCGCCGAACTTGAAAAGGCAAAAGACCCGAACTTTGTAAATTCACTTGCCGGTAAAGCTGCCGGTTTGGTAATTACTAAAGGTACCGGTGGCCCCGGCAGCGCATCAAGAATTGAATTGAGAGGCGCCAAATCAATAGGCGGCAACAGCGCCCCTATTTATGTAATTGACGGGATCCCTATTGGCCAGGGCGCGGGCGGCACAATGGCCGGCCTTGGTGATGGCGCGGGTATAGACCCGTTATCAAACCTTAACCCTGATGATATTGAAAGTATCCAGGTATTAAAAGGAGCCAGCGCGGCAGCGCTATATGGCAGTGCGGCGGCAAACGGCGCTTTGCTTATTGTAACCAAAAAAGGTAAAGCCGGCGCTACAAAGATAGATTTCAATTCATCTACCAGTTTTGACACGCCTACAGGTTTGCCATCGCCGCAAACAACGTACGGACGCACCACTCCGGGCGCGGATGATATGTGGGGTGCAAAATCAAGTGGTGCAAGCAACGCTTTCATCAAAAACTTTTTTAATACCGGTAAAACTTATATCAATGGCGTATCGCTTTCAGGCGGCAGCGAGAAGGCTTTGTTCTATGCATCATATGCCAATACCAAAGCAACGGGTATTGTACCCAACAACTCGCTGTTAAAGCACAACTTTACGTTAAGGGGATCCGGTAAGTTTTTAAACGACAAGCTAACGCTTGATGCTTCGGTTAACTACATCTATCAAAAACAGGAAAACCCGCCAAAAGCTGGTTTGACGTTTAGCCCGATGTTTGGTTTATACCAGTTCCCAACCGACGATAATTTTGGCAACTACGACAAAAATCATTTTGAAACATATGACGCTACCCGTAAGTTAAGTCAGCAGAACTGGCCTTATGAAAAAAATGAGTTCAGTTCAAACCAAAACCCTTACTGGATTGCATACCGGGATTTGAATGAACGCTCTTCAGGCCGCTACATTTCATCATTTAAAGCAAAGTATAACTTTGCCAGCTGGCTTAACCTGCAGGCGCGTACTACTTTAGATGGTTATAACTATCGCAACCAGGCTGAAAATTATGCAACTACCGATCCTGTTGCACAAAGCGCACAGCAAAGTATTAACGGATCATATTTTACAGGCCAGGGCTACGGAACACATTTATACTCGGATCTGTTGCTTTCTGTTGATACCAAAGTTGGCCGCGATTTCTCATTAGAAGCTACGTTAGGTGTAACAGACGACAGGAGCTATGATTACAGTACCAGCCTTTCAAGCACCAATCAGTATGGATTAAGCTTGGCTAATTATTTCTCGGCCAATAACTATGATCTAACGCACCCGCTGGCAGTTGGTGAGAATGAATCTAAAGGCATCACACAATCTGCATTGGCTACGGCTACCATTGGATATAAAGAAACGCTGTTTTTAAATGTAACCGGGCGTAATGAATGGGCTTATACTACACCTACTTCATTCTTTTACCCGTCAGTAGGCTTGTCATACGTGCTGACCAATACAATCGGTACATCTGATGTATTATCATACGCCAAGTTAAGGGCATCATATGCCAACGTTGGTGCAGCACCGGGCCAGGGTGCTAATAATAGTAACCCGCCATACTCGCTTAATAACCTGCAGCCAATAGTAGGAACAAACCCAATAAGTCAGTTGCCTTTCCGTGATGGCACCAATCCACCAGTTGAGATAAAACCTGAACGTACAAAAACGCTGGAGTTTGGCGCACAGGTTACTTTATTTACTAAACTGAATGTTGACCTTGCTTATTATGACGCGCGTACCAGCGATCAGATTATTAGTATCGCAGCACCATCAGGAGCAGGCGCACAGACCTTTATATTGAATGGCGGCGAGATCAGGAACTATGGTTTTGAGGGTACCATTAGCTATAATGCAAGCTTCGGCGATTTAAAATGGATGCCGTCTTTAAACTTTTCGCACAATATAAACCAGATCCGTGCGCTTAGCCCTTTATACACAGCAGACCATTACGTAATTTCGAGTCAGGATAATACACGCCTGGTTGCAACCTGGTTAGTAAGGCCAAAAGATGGTAAATACAGCGCCTTTGGCGACTATTATGGCAGAATTATAGATAAAAACCCTGATGGATCAATAAAAGTTGATAACAATGGGGTGCCGGTTTTAACGTCTGCAGACGATCCACGGTATGTGGGTAATCCAAATCCTAAATTCTTAGCCGGTTTTAATAACAGCTTCCGTTATAAGAACATCAACCTTTCGTTTTTGGTTGACAGCCGTTTTGGCGGACAGACATTTTCAATGACCAATACCTGGTTTGACTATAAAGGCATTTCGCAGCGTACAGCGGATGCACGTAATGCAGGCGGAGTGGTAGTTAACGGTAAGAAAGTTGATGCGCAGGCTTACTACACAGCAATATCCGGCGGTGCCGATGGTGGAGCAGTGCCCGAGTATACCTACAGCGCTACAAACGTGCGTTTAAGGGAACTTGCCCTGGGGTATACCTTCCCACTGGTTGGCAAAACCTTTAAAAACTTAAATATCTCGTTAACCGGCCATAACCTGTTTTTCTTTTACAAGAAAGCACCTTATGACCCGGAACAGGCAATTTCAACAGCAACTAATACCATGGGCATTGATGGCTTTGGCGTACCGGCCACCCGCACCTTCGGTTTTAGTGTCAGAACTTCGCTTTAATTATAATATTAACCAGTATAACGATGAAAAAATTAAAAAATATAAAAAGTGCGATCACGCTTAGCGCAATTGCCCTGCTTTCCTTCGCTACTTCTTGCAGGAAGGATATGAACGGCCTTAATCAGGACCTTAAACAAATACCACAGCCGTTGCTGAGCATTGATGGTAAAGAAGCAAGTATTTTACTGCCCGGCATGATGACCAATATCGAATCCCCAACAAATTATATTTACCAGGGCCAGCAGGATTTGGGCCAGGATGAATATGCAGGTTATACTGCTGTGCCTTCGGTGTTTTTGGGTAACGTAAACAACTTTACTTACAGCTTTGTAAGCGACTGGGTTGATTATTGCTGGGATACCCCGCAGCAAAATATACTGAACACCTGGCTGCAGTGGAAATTAAAGGGATTTGATACAAAATATCCCGATCTGTATGGAATAGCCTTAATTTGTAAAGTATTTGGCGCCAGCAGGGCAGCAGATACGTTTGGCCCTATTCCTTACAGTAAAATAGGGACAACGGCAAATGTTCCGTTTGATACTGTGCAGGATGCATACAACGCATTTTTCGCTGATCTTGACCAAGCAATTGCCGCTTTGTCTGCTATTGAAGATAAAGATCCGAATGCTTACAAGCTTCGTTTCCAGGCGTTTGATAACAGTCTCTTTAAAGGGGATTATGCCAAGTGGATCAGGGCCGCCAACACGCTGAAATTGCGTTTGGCTATCCGGATCTCAAATATTGATGCTGCTAAATCAAAAACAGAAGCAGAATCTGCAGTTAGTAATAAATATGGCGTTCTGGAAGCTGCCGATGGCGGGTTCTTTATGAATGTATCCGGCGAAAATCCTATTGATGAGATCGTAACTTCATGGGGCGATATGCGTTTAGGCGCCCCTGTTGGTTCAATATTAGGCGGCTTAAAAGACCCAAGGCTTGCTAAAATGGCTTTACCTGCTGATGATCCTGCTCTTAACGGCCAGGTTGAAGGTATAAGAACAGGCATCCCGCTTACTACCGGTACCTATAGCAACTTTTCAAAGCTTGCAACCTCATTTGGCGCGCCGCTAAAAATTATGAGTGTGGCCGAAAGTTTCTTTCTGCGTTCAGAGGGTGTGCTTAGGGGCTGGAATATGGGCGGAGGCTCGGCCCAGAGCTTTTACGAAGATGGCGTTAAAGCATCGTTCAGTGAATATGGTGCAGGTGGGGTAGATGCTTATCTTGCAGATGCTACCTCAACTCCTGCTGCTTACGTTGATCCTAAAAACGCAGCTAACAATGCGCCGCCGCTTTCAAACATCACCGTTAAATGGAATGATGGCGACCCAATGGCCAGGAAACTGGAACGCATTATTACACAAAAATGGATAGCCATATACCCAGAAGGTTACGAAGGTTGGGCTGAATTTAGAAGAACCGGTTACCCGCACCAATATCCTATAACAAAGAATGATAGCCAGGGCAAAGTAGCAAATGGCGACTTTGTAAAACGGATGCCGTATTCGGCAACGTTTACCAACGCATCAAAAGCACAGGTTGATGCCGCCGTGGCCAAAGAGTTTGGCGGCGATGACAGCCCCGGCAAACGCTTGTGGTGGGATATAAATTAAGATAATAGATTGATTGGTTAATTAAGTAAAGTTGGAAATCCCTCTCATCGGAAACGGTGAGGGGGTATTTTTTTATAAGGGTCTGTTTGTTGGTAGATTGACTGTTTTTTATTTGATAAAAGCGATTATTTGGAGAATTTGAAACAGTTTGAATAATAACGCGTTATTATTACTGTAAGGCATACGTTTATTTCATAGTCATCCTTTATTAAAATGTTATACCTTTAGCTTTGTTCAGATAGCTAATCTTATCCCATCTGCTCTGTCATGTCTATAATTCATCCATTATGTCTTTACATGGTTCCGTCCTTCCCGATAATGTCAATTCAGAAAAGCAATTCCCTGTGGTCGGGATCGGTGCATCAGCAGGGGGCATAGAGGCATTTAAACTTTTTTTGAAGTCGATACCTGAAAAATCAGGCATGGCTTACGTATTTGTTCAGCACCTGCATCCGGAATATGATAGCTATTTGCCCGAAATTTTTCAAAAATCTACCAAAATTCCGGTTAGTTTAATAGAAGATAATATACACTTAGAACCCAATCATATCTATGTTATTCCTCCCGGTAATATCCTTACAGCTACAGATGGGGTACTAAAACTCGATCCGTTAAAAAATAAAAAAGTTAAAACTATTGATGTTTTCTTTTCGTCACTGGCCATTGTTCATCAAAGCTTTGCTATTGGCGTGGTATTGTCTGGTGCATTAAATGACGGTACGCTTGGCCTGCAGGTAATTAAATCACACGGGGGATTAACATTTGCCCAGAGTGAGGATTCGGCTATTTTTGACAGCATGCCCAAAAGCGCTATCAGGTCGGGAGCTGTTGATTTTATTTTGCCTGCCGGTCAGATCATCGAAAAGCTAATCTCTATTAATCAGCCATTTCGCACAAATTATACAAAATCAGAGATCAAACAAAACGAGCCGGAACAGGATGAAGAAGTTTTCAGGCAGCTGCTTACCGTATTGCGCATCAGGCGGGGGGTTGATTTTACCAACTATAAACAAAGTACTATTAAACGGCGCATTATTAGGCGAATGGCCCTTAGTAAATTTGAAAAACCCAAAGATTATTTAATTTTTTTACGGGAAAATAAAAGCGAGCAGGATGCATTATATAATGATATGCTGATATCAGTAACTGATTTTTTCAGAGATCCGAAAAGCTTTGAAATGTTATGCACCTCTATATTTCCCGGGCTTTTGCTTCACAAAACCGCTACTGAACCACTCCGGATCTGGGTGGCGGGTTGTGCTACCGGCGAAGAGGCCTATTCAATGGCTATTTGTCTGCAGGAGTATTTAGGCGACAAAGTATCGGCCCGAAAGATCCAAATCTTTGCTACGGATGTATCTGAAATGGCCATTTCGAGGGCAAGGACGGGTATTTACCGCCAAACGGAGCTTGAAGGCCTTTCCTCGTTCCAGGTACAGCAATTTTTTAACAAGGTGGATGGCAGTTACCAGGTAAATAAATCAATAAGGGATATGTGTGTGTTTGCGCACCATAATTTGCTAAAGGATCCTCCTTTTTCAAAAATAGATTTGGTGAGCTGCCGCAATGTAATGATATACCTGGAGCCGGTGCTTCAAAAAAGAGCATTAAATACCTTTCATTACGCACTGAATGAAAAGGGTTATTTAATGATGGGAAAATCAGAAACCATCGGGTCGAGCACTGACCTGTTTTTGCCTGTTGATAAGAATCAGAAGCTCTACCAGTCAAAAGGCCCGCATGGAAAATTCAGGAATGTAACATCTGAAAGGAGTGAGCAAACATTAAAAGATATTGACCAGGTAAACGCTGACAATGGCGGGGAAAGGGACATCAATAAAATTGCAGATGCCTTATTATTATCAAAATATACACCAGCGGGTGTTATGGTTAACCAGGCGTTTGATATTATTCAATTTCGCGGTAAAACAGATGCCTGGCTCGCGGTTTCGCCAGGTAAACCAAGCTTCAATGTGTTGAAAATGGCCCGCGAAGGCCTTTCATTCGAGATCAGGAACTTACTGCACATGGCTAAAACCAGGCAAGCTGCGGTTCGTAAAGAGGGCATTTCATTTAAGGTAGATGAGGGGCAGCAGCAGTATGTTAATATTGAGGTGGTGCAATTGTCAGACAACGAAGAGGCTTATTATTTAATACTTTTCCAAAACAGCATTCTTTCAGGAACTTCATTTTTAGCTGAAAATGGGGCATCGTCTCTGCATCCGCAGGAAAATGTAAATGCCTGGGCACAACGGATTGAGCAACTGGAAAAAGAGCTGAGCCAAAGCCGCGAGGATATGCGGTCGATAACTGAAATGCAGGAAGCAGCCAATGAAGAGCTGCAAAGCGCCAATGAAGAGCTGTTATCCGGCAGCGAGGAACTGCGCAGCCTGAACGAAGAACTGGAAACCTCGACAGAGGAGCTGCAAAGCACCAACGAGGAAATAACTATTGTAAATAATGAGCTCCTTGACAGAAACGATCAGCTGAATAATTCCAGAAGATATACCGAGGAGATCTTTAATACTATCCATGACCCGTTGGTTATTTTGGATAAAGAACTTATAGTATTACGCGCAACTGATGGATTTTACAATATGTTCAGGGTAAATGAAGAGGATACCGAAGGACAATTTGTATATGACCTGGGCAATAAACAATGGAACATCCCCGCATTGCGGCACCTGTTAGAAGATATATTACCAGAACAGGGCTTTTTTAAGGCTTTTGAAGTTGACCATGTTTTTAAAACCATTGGCCGCAGGATAATGCAATTAACCGCAAGGCAATTTGATACCTATACCAATGAAAAATTGACCCTGCTGGCCATACATGACATAACGGACAAACGAAAAGTAGAGGAAGGGCTTGCCGAAGCTGAACGTTTACTGGCTGAGAGTAAGGAGAGGCTGCATTTTGCCATTGAATCTGCCGGGATAGGAGCATGGGATTTTAACCCGATAACCAGGGAATTGATTTGGGATAACCGGAACAAAGAGTTATTTGGCCTTGCACCGGCAGATGAAATTGATTTTGATGCTTTTTTAAAGCTTATTCACCCTGATGACCGTGATGCTACCGCTGATGCCATAAGTAAGGCATTGAAAGGCATAAATGACGGTGAGTTTAACATTGAATACCGTTCTATTGGTAAAAATGATCAGAAGCTGCGATGGATAAAATCAAAAGGGAAAGCTTATTTTGATAAAGATAAAAAGCCCACCCGTTTTATCGGTACTGTTTTAGATGTTTCAATTGAAAAGGAACTGGAGCAAACAACATTGGGCTTGCTGCGAAAGAAGGATGAATTTATAAGCATAGCCAGTCACGAGCTAAAAACTCCGATCACAACCCTTAGAGCATCATTGCAATTACTGGACAGGATGAAAAATAACCCGTCGCCAATGCTGCCCAAATTTTTGGACCAGGCCAGCAGGAGCGTGGAAAGGATAACCCGCCTTATTGATGAGCTGCTGAATGTTAACAGCATGAAAGAGGGCCAGTTAAGATTAAATAAACACTCATTTCCCATTGCAGATCTGCTAAAGGAATGCTGCAGCCATGTAAGGGCGATAGGTAAATATGACCTGATTATACAGGGTGATGAAACCCTGCTGGTAAATGCCGATGAAGACAGGGTTGACCAGGTAGTGGTTAACCTGGTGAACAACGCTGTTAAATATGCGCCGGACGGCAAAAATATTTATTTGATTATTGAGAAGGAAGGTAATGCAGTTAAGGTCTCCGTAAAAGATTCCGGTCCGGGCATCCCGAAGGATAAGATCCCTCATTTATTTGACCGTTATTACCGGGCAGATTATAATGGCGGCCAATATTCAGGAATGGGGTTAGGCCTTTATATCTGCTCTGAGATCATTAAACGGCATGGCGGAACCATTGGTGTTGATAGTAAAATAGGAGAGGGGGCAACATTTTGGTTTACGTTGCCGTTGTAAAATCCTTGTCATTGCGAGGTACGAAGCAATCGCGAACTATGTAGTTACGCCTTGCAGATTCAACACCTTTCTGCTCGCTCTGTATAGTATGCGATTGCTTCGTACCTCGCAATGACAAGTTTATTTTTCGTTCGACATTGAATAAGGTACATCACTCTTATCAATCCCCCTTTGTTTATTGGGCGTGGCCTGCATATCAAAATTAAGATCAGCTCCTTCAAGCAATGCTTTGTGGCTTAGCCAGTTAAATTGATAAGGTTTGCCATTAACCCGCAGGCTGTTCACATATTTGTTTTCGGCGCTGTTATTGGCAGCGTTAATGATGATGGTTTTACCATTTTCTAAATTAATGGTTAGCTTTTTAAACAACGGTGCGCCTAATACATACTGATCGCTTGCCGGTGTAACCGGGTAAAAGCCCATTGCCGAAAATACATACCAGGCCGATGTTTGCCCGTTATCTTCGTCACCACAATAACCATCGGGCGTGGCTCTATACATCCTGTTCATGGTTTCGCGGGCCCAATATTGAGTTTTCCATGGCTCACCGGCAAAATTGTACAGGTAGATCATATGCTGAATAGGCTGATTACCATGTGCATACTGGCCCATGTCGGCTATCTGCATCTCGCGGATCTCGTGGATCACCGTACCGTAATAGCTGTCATCAAAAACGGGGGGCAGAATAAATACCGAATCCAGTTTGGCTACAAATTGTTGTTTGCCGCCCATTAGGTTTATAAGGCCCTGGATATCATGAAAAACGCCCCAGCTGTAATGCCAGCTGTTTCCCTCGGTAAAGGCATCGCCCCATTTAAAAGGGTTGAACGGGGTTTCAAACGATCCATCTTTGTTTTTGCCACGCATTAAACCGGTTTGCTTATCGTACAGGTTCCGGTAGTTCTGGCTGCGTTTTTTATAAACATCAATTTCTGCAGCCGGGCGGCCAAGCGCCTTACCAAGCTGGTAAATAGCAAAGTCATCATAAGCATATTCCAGGGTGCGGGCAGCATTTTCATTGATCTTTACATCATAAGGGACATAGCCAAGAGTATTATAATATTGTACACCCCTGCGACCGGCTGCATTTGGTCCCTCATTATTGGCGCCGTGTTTTAAGGCCTCATACAGGGTTTTAATATCATAACCGCGCATCCCTTTTAAATAGGCCTCGGCAACTACTGATGCTGAATTATTGCCTATCATACAATCGGCATAGCCCGGACTTGACCACTCGGGCAGCCAGCCGCCTTCTTTATAATCATTCACCAGGCCTTCCTGCATTTCTTTATTTATAGATGGATAAACCAGATTAAGAAAGGGGTACAATGCCCTGAAGGTATCCCAAAAACCGGTGCCCGCGAAAAGGTAACCCGGCATAACCTTACCATTAAACGGACTGTAATGGATGTTTTGCCCCCTGGCATCAACTTCATACATTTTATTAGGGAAGAAGAGCATGCGGTAAAGGCAGGAATAAAAAGTACGGGTTTGATCAATAGTGCCGCCTTCAACATTTAAACGGCTCAGTGTTTTGTTCCAGGTTGCTTTTGCTTTTTGTTCGGTTGTCGTAAAGCTGTCATTTGCAAGCTCGCGCTTTAAATTAAGCTCAGCCTGTTCAATGCTTACAAATGATGAAGCAACCCTAAGGTGAATCTGCTCGCCTTTTTTTGTTTTAAAGCTGATAACCGCGCCGGCATGGTCGCCGGTATATTCCAGTTTGCCGCCATCCGTTTGCTTATCATGCCAGGCCGATGCCAGCTCAAAGTCCTTATCGATATAAATAACAAAATAGTTTTTAAAGTTTGCCGGTACCGCCCCGCTGTTTTTGGTGCTGTAGCCAACAATCTTTCGCTCGCCGGGAATGATCTTCACGTACGATCCTTTATCAAAAGCATCAATTAAAATATGCGAGCTGTCGCTTTTAGGGAAAGTAAACCTGAAGCTGGCTGCCCGCTCCGTTGGTGTAATTTCGGTAGTAACATCATAATCGGCTAAATAAACACTGTAATAATAGGGTTTTGCTATCTCCGCTTTATGCGAGAACCAGCTGGCGCGTTTGCCTTCGTCAAGTACCAGCTTGCCGGTTTCGGGAAAGATAGAGAACATGCCATAATCATTCATCCATGGTGATGGCTGATGTGTTTGTTTAAAGCCCAGGATCTTGTCGGCGTCATAAGTATATTGCCAGCCGTTGCCCATTTTACCGGTTTGCGGTGTCCAGAAATTCATTCCCCAGGGCAGTGCTATTGCAGGGTAAGTATTACCGTTCGAGATGGTTGGTTTTGAAGCGGTTCCCATTAACGGATTGATCAGATCGGCAGGATCTGTAACATTGCCGGCTGATTGTGCGAATATGGAAAGAGGAAAAAGTAATGCAGCTAATAAAGTAACTTTTTTCATGTAGTACTGTGTTCTTAATAAGAGGGCCTGGGTTGTATGTTAAAGGATTAAATTTTCTTGTAATAGATCAGCTCCCCGGCTTCGCCGCTTGCTGAACCTTGCGAGGGAATAAATTGGGTCATAACTATTGCCGGCTGACCGCCAACGGTTAACATAGTGAGGGTGGGATTTGCAAATGCAGCACTGCCGCCATCGGTATGAATATTTAATTTATCAGCATTGCCGGTTTGGTAATCATACAGGTAGCATCGCCAGGTTCCAAAATCGCCCTTAGTGCCCTGGCCTTCAATCACACCAAAATTATAGGTTTGGAAATTCAGGTAGCCGTCACGGTCGCCAATGTTGCCTTTAACGCCCCAGTATAAAATGGCATTATCAATTTGTGTTTGCGCGCCTGCACTCCATGACGTCCAGTTGGTGGTACCGCGTGCCTGGCGGTCAACGTCACAATTGCTCCAGTAATGAAAGCCAACATCAACCGAGGTGCTGCTTGCCGAATAAATATTGGGTGTGCCCTCCGCACAGGTTGAAAGCGTATGCGGGGCTTCGTATGTTTTAGCAACTGCACCGTTTTTCAGGTCAGTCCAGCTGTTAAAATAACTGAATTTAAGGTGATTGTTTGGCTCCTGTTCCCATACCATAACAAATCCACCGGTGGCGGTAGCCGCAATGGTAGGTTGTGAGGCACCGCCGGTAACGCTCCCGGCAAGCTCCCTGATCCATGTCCAGTGAAGCAGGTCTGTTGAGGATGCTACGTTTGTTTTAAATGTATCGGCTATCATGGTATGGTACACACCAATATAGCCGCCCGAGGGGTTTGCAATTATTTTAAGGCAATCCATAGTTTTGCCCGTATTGTCTTTAGCTGCATAAACTTTACCATCAGCAGTAGTTACATTTTCAAGATATCCTCTCAGGATGGCTCTTGGCCCATCAGACGGCGGGGCAGAAGGCAGCTGCTGTTTCGTGTTTACATTAACCGTATTGCTTTTTTGGCATGAAATAAATAGCAGCAGGATTGCTATGCTATTGATAATAAATGTGCGCTTTCCCATAACTCTTCCTGGTTAATTTATTAACTCAATTTGATTAGTACATTATAGGAAACCCTGGCCTTCAAAAAACTCCCGCGCACAATTGCCTGTGCACGGAAGTAACCAACCTTTCCTCAAAAAAGCTCTTTTACCATTGCAGATCAACCTTTATACCGTCGGGGCTGTTGGCAAAGCCGAGGTATAGCGTATTTGATGAGCTGTCCCACGATGTTTTAACATCAGTAATGGTTTGTCCTTTGCTATCGGTAACGGTAGTTGCCTTTGGTTCTGCAGGCAATAATACACGTACGCTGTTTAATGTTTTTACAGGGCTTTTGGCGATGAAAGAATAGCTGCCGCTTTTGATCTTCGCTTCATAAATCCTGGAAGCTGATGCTAAAACCTGCGGTTTTGTTTTATCGGCAACACGATTCACTACATATAATAATGCCTGTTCGCCAGGGTTAACCGTTTTTTCGGCAAGTACCGGCAATTGCGGATCAAAAAGGTCAATAACAGGGCCCTTTATTGCGTAAGGTTTGCTGTCGGCATTTTCATCAAGTACTGAAACCACATCATACGGGCCCCTTTCCAAATACAGGCTGTTTTTAAATACCAGCTCTCCGGCTTTGGCATCGTTTTCATATCCCTTTTTTACCAGGTTGATGAACGTATTGTCATTATTAGCCTGTATTACAAACTCTTTAGGGTTTTGCCTTAACACATAAACCGCGCCTTTACCAACTTTGAATTTTTCATTCTCTTTTGTTGGTTTGATGCCAAGCAGCTTGAACAGGTGCTGTGATGGCGCTGTAAACTTATTGCCTTTGGTATCCCACCATTCCATTACAGATTGGTAGGGGTCATCATCCCTGCCGCAATAAATTAATACGCCACCTTTTTTAACCCAGCTTGCTAACTCGGTATGGATCTCTGCAGATACCGGTTTCATGTTTGAGTAGCTCATCACCAAAACCTTAATGTCTTTTAATGAGGCCGCATAGCTAAGGTTTTCCATGTGCACGGTTTGTACCGGCACTCCGCGTTTTAACAGCGGCAGCGTTTGCCCGTAAAAGTTGGAGAACTGCGGGTCTTCGAATCCGTTATGAGTAGGGAAGCGCTGGAACATCAATGTATTGCTCATTAACACCCCAACACCATTTACGCCCGATACCTGGTTGGCTGATTTTGGCATGCTGTTCAAAGCATTAACCATTATCTGCATTTGGGTTGAGTAAAATTGTGGGATCAGGATCTTTTCGTTGCTGCCCAATACCGGGTATGGATGGGTATAGATCCGCTCGGGCCATGGCATTACCTCGTAATCAGCAACCATGGGGTATAAAAGTTTGGCAGTAAATGTAGCCTGGTAGTTGCGCTTGTAATCGCTCCAGTCATGCACGCGGTCTTCAATCGGGTCTGTTAAAAGGAACATTTTGCGTTTGGTTGGCGCCGTCATTGAAACGGCTGAGCCGTATTCAAGGAATGCATTTTCAAAAACACGTTCTTTTTGGATCCCGTTAAAGTAAGTAGGTTCACGGGCGGTGCCGGTCCACACCTGGGCTATGTAGCCATCAATGCTCGGTAATGAGGCCAGGCTTGCTTCCGGACTTACAATTTGCCATGATGAATAATTAACAAGGGAGTGCGTTGCTATAAAAACCTTAACGTCCACCCCTTTACTTTTGCCATATGATTTGGCGTATTCGGATACCTGTTTTATGGCGTCGTAATATAAATGGTATTTTAGCTTGCTCGATAAGTAGGTGTTTTCGGCTGATGCATCCTGGGGTTTCCATGGAAAACCGTAATATTTTTGCCATTCTTCTTTAAATGGCGCGCTGTAACCAGCGCGTGCCCAAAATTCGGGCTCTTCTAAAAATATGGTGCTGATGTTTGCATCAATCACCCTTTTAACAACAGCCGTTTTCATATAATCAATAAACGACTGTACCGGTACAACATAAGGCATGTTCCGGCCATGCATAATAGTGTCGCCCTTCATGGTCACCTGGCCAACGCCCAGGTGGTTTTTGCCATCCCACTTGCCCAAAAAATAATCGAAATACTGGCCCCAGGCAATGCCTGTCATAAAGTTTACCTGGTAGCCATGGTCGCGCCATGATTGTACGCGTTGTTCAAAGGTCATTCCGGCGCGATCATTAGCGCCATAAACAATGGCAATGTCTGATCGTACATCAATCTCCGGCATCCAGGGGCTGCTGGTTTGAAAAGCGGTTTTTTGGGGAAGCTGCCCGGTAGCCTGGTCATTTTGCTGTGCAAGCAGGGAAAGTGATGTAACCATCAGGCTATAAAACAGGATAGATCTTTTCATTAAATAATAATTTATAATAAGTAGCTGTAGGGTAAAAAAGCAGGGCCGAAGCCCTGCTTAAAACATTTATCACGGATATGGTACAGTAACTGGCGTGCTGTAATTGTATTCGTCAAGACCAGCGTTTATCCTGGCGCCAACCCTGAAGTAAACATCCTGTGCCGGCATCGCGCCGCCAATAGTGGTTATAGTAATGGTTTGCCCTAAAAGGCTGGTGCCGGTTGAACCACTATACGAAACAAGGGTTGAATACCTTGGATCGTAATTGTTGTTACCATCGTATTGGGTATTGCTTACATACAGGTTAATGTTGGTTACATCAAGCTGGTAAGCCGCATTGTTGGTACCACGGGTAATTTTAACCTGGACGGTAACCGTTTTGTCGGCATTAAACACAGGTTTGCCAACCCACTCAATCCTTAAAAATGGCTGAACTTTAAAGTTAACGGTTGCCGAACCTTTCAAAACAATGGTTTGGCTGGCGTCTGACGTAACGGTGCCTGTATTATCGGTTTGTACAATCGGTACAAAAGGCCCCTCTACCGAAACTTTATAGGTTGCGGCAAATAATTTGGTATTGTTAAAAGTGCCATCCTGCATCGACTGGAAATAATAGGGCGTAGGATTGGCGCTATAGCTTGTTTCAAGCAGTTTAACGCGTGTGCCGCCGCCACCAATTTCTGTTTGCACGGTTTGCCCGGTTGCCTCGTCAATAGTACTGCCTGATAACGTAGACGATGGCGGTGCGTAGTTGTCTACCTTGCTGCATGAGCTGGCAACAACCACTACCAGGCACATTGCTGTATAAAATAGCTTTTTCATTTTTTATGTATTAATAACCTGGGTTCTGAATTAAGTTAGTGCTTTTTTGTATGGCGCCCTGCGGAATCTGCTCATAATACCACCTTGGGTCGTAGGTATAAGTGTCATTCCTTTCGTCGGTACGCGCGTCAAAGAAGAATTTACCGGCATCTGACGAATAAAATGGCATTAATATTTTATAAATAGTTCCGTTTTGCTCCTTGTCAAATATTCTCCATCTCTTTAAATCCCAATAGGTTTTATTTTCAAAGGCAAGCTCTTTTCTTCTTTCCATACGTAAAGTATCAATAGTAAGTGAACCTGTACCGGCTAATAGAGTTGCTCCTGCCCTTGAACGGATCTGGTTGATAACGGTAAAAGCATCTGCCGCATTCGCGCCATTGGTGCCTGCGCTGCCCAGTTCAAGTTCGGCTTCGGCGCGGTTTAACAATACCTCGGCGTAGCGCATCTCTATCCAGGTTTGGGTTTCGTTATTTTCCTTTGCCTGGGAAGTCGGCAGGTTCGGATCGAGCCATTTTCTCACAGAAAAGCCTGAAATAGCACAGGTTTGATCGCCTGTAAAAATTCCGCTTAATCCGGCCGGGTTCATTAACGTACCATTTGGCAGCTTATAAGCTGTTTGGGTAGAGGTAGATGAGATTACAAGATTTGTAAGCGGATACTGTGACCTTGAACCGGCAGGCAGCAACGGACTGATCCCTCCTGCAGATGAGCCGGTATAAATACCGCGGCGAATCTCGATGTTTTGCCCTTTAAAGGCATCACCCGGAAATATCACCGTAGCCCTTAGCCTTGGCTCGGCATTTGCAAAAAGGTCCATTGTATTGTTGTACAGGATATAGTGCCCGCTCGCATCAAGTGTTTTAAGGGTGCCATCGGCATTTTTAGGTAAGCCGCCAAACATCTCAACAAAATTTAGCGATGGGTTTACTTCAGATGAATAGCCATTTGGCCCTATCAACTGGCGTGGAACATTGTAAGCATCGTAACCGTGTACCGAGTTTGGATAATTGTATTCGCGTACAAAAATATTCTCCTTGCTTGCTGCATCAAAAAACATGTTTATGAAGTTCTGATATTGCGCGGTTTTGTCTGTTGCAGACCATGCCGATAGATATAGGCTGTAAGCACCATCAAGAATTTTTGCCGCATCATAGGCCTTTTGAAAATACGAAGCCGCAGCGCTTGCCGGAATACCGCAAAGCTGGTTCTTATTAGCATCAAATAAAGTAGCGGTGTTATACTTCGCTATAGAACCGGCGTATAACATAGCTCTTGACTTGAATGCCGCTGCAACATATTTATTTGCACGGCTTCCATCACTATAATCAGTATTTACTGCAGGCAGGTTAGCTATTGCAAAATCAAAATCGCTGCCTACCTGGTCCCAAACCGCCTGTTCAGATGAACGGGGAACTTTAAGATCAGTAACATCAGATCCCGGTGTGTAATTTAAAACTGTATTTACAATCGGAACGCCGCCTACACGTTTTACGAGTGCAAAGTAAGTCATGCCGCGGATAAAGTAAGCTTCGCCCAACCAGGCGTTTACCTGTGCTGTGCTGTAAGTGCTTGCGTATTTAGGCAAGGTTTGAATAAAGTAATCACAATCGTGTATTATAGTATATGAACCTCCCCAGAAATTCCAATTCCATCCACCAAGATTTTCCTGCATCGAGCCTGTTTGGTCACGGCTTAATGCCTCACCGGTTGTAGCCGGGGTTGGGCTGATGATCCAAAAAAAGTTCAACCCTCTTTGAGGTGAATACCTGAAATCTTCAATAGGCAATTCGCTGTAAAGGCGTGCCATATAAGCCTGGATCCCACCGTTTGAAGTGAAAACGTCCTGATCCTGGATGATATTTTTAGGAGGGATATTAAGCTTTCTACAAGCCTGGATCCCCGCCATTAAGAATACCAATAATATTAAATATTTATATTTTTTCATGATCTGTTGCTGATTAGAATTTGACATCCAAGCCAATGTTAAACAATTTGTCGAGCGGGTATAAATAACCGTAAGTACCTGATGGATGTTCCGGATCGACGTATTTTACATTTGTGATAGTAAACAGGTTATAACCGTTTGCAAATATCCTTACACTCCTAACGCCTATTACCTTTAATGCCCTGCCTGGCAAGCTATAGCCTATTTCAGCGCTCTTTAGCCTTAAATAAGCAGCATTAACAAAATTGAATGATGAGTTGGTATTGGCAGTTGTGCCGGTGTAGGCAAATTTGCCGGGTACCCATACGGTATTCGGATTGTAAGGGTCGGCAGTTGGATCAGCCGGATGCCAGTCGTTGGTAAACTGTGTAAGGGCGCTGCCTCCACCCCAAAGCGGGATGTTTAACTGCTCGATGTATGAAACGCTGTACATCCCGGTTCCCTGGAACAACAGGTTAAAGTCAAGATTTCCATACGAACCACCAAGGGTAAGGCCGTAAGTTATTTTTGGGATTGCCGGTCCGCCGTTAGGGTTGCCGCCGTAGGCTATAGGGTGCACATCATTACCATCAATTTGCCCATCGCCATTCCAGTCTTGGTAAATGTAATCGCCCACTACTACGGCCCTGTTAGCATAAACCGGGCTGTTTAAAATTTGCTGATAGTTCTGATATTGTCCCGCGCTACCATAACCCATCTGGATTCCCTGGTTCCTGTTGGTATTCATACCCTGCCAATCGAGGTAGGAATTGCCTTTTTTGGATTCAGCAAATGTGGTGTTCATGGTATTGGTGTATAGGAATGTACCTTTTACGTTATACCTGAACTTGCCTATGCTGCCTCTGTGGCCAACTTCAAAATCAAATCCTTTGGTCCTGTCGCCATTTAGATTGTCCTGTGGCAGCGGAGCTCCGAGCACATCAGGTACCTGCAAAACTGCTGATGCAAGCAAACCTTTCCTGTCGCGGATAAAATAATCAAAGGTAATGTTGAATAACCCCTTCCAGGCATCAATATCAATACCCGCATCAAAGGTATGCGAGGTTGACCAGGTGATGTTAGGGTTAGGGATCCCCTTGCTTTGAACAGCGTTTATATACGTATTGCCAAATACGGCGCCGCCGGGCAACTGGTTATTTGAACCACCTGCCGGATAATTATACCCGGTTAAAAACTGGTAGTATAATGAGCCGTCATCACCCAATACACCATAAGAGCCGCGAAGCTTTAAATTATCAATAAATGATAAGGCAGATGAGTTTTTCCAGAAATCTTCTTCAGATACACGCCATCCTAAGGAAGCTGAAGGGAAAAATCCCCATCCCTGGCTTGGCGCAAACCTTGATGACTTATCATCCCTGAAGCTAAACTCAGCCAGGTATTTGCCCTTATAATCATAGGTGACACGACCTACAATTGAGTTGGTTGCATATTGATATAAAGCGGTATTGCTGCCGTCCTGGCTGGCATTCTGGTTTGATGCATTACCCGCAATTATCTGGTCAACAGGTATCGCCAGCTGCCTGTAGGCACCAAAGTTATCGCCGCTTTGCTCGTTTCCTTCATATAGCAGCAATGCGCTTATGTTATGCGAACCAAAGCTGTGGGCATAATTGATGGAGAACTGATCGGTATTTTTTGGATAATCATAATACTGCCTTTGTACAAACGCAGGCGAATTATTAAGCGATGGGATGTATGTTTTTGTTGCATCGTCATAACTATAAAGGTTATATGATTTTTGGAACAGCTTATTGTCCTGGATCTGTTCGTCATAGCTATATAAACCCTTTATAGAAAGGCCCGGAACAAATGGCACTTTATATTCAATGCTTAATGATCCGTCAAAGAATTTATTGGTTTGTGTGCTGTAGCCATTAATATCCGAGCTGCCGTAGGCAAGGGGGTTGCCACCGTCAACCGTACCATTAAACAAGTACTGCGAATTGTTGTTGGCATAAAAAGGCTGGGTAGGCAGCTCGCGCCAGGCTTCTCTTGTAGTGTACCAGAACGACTGTGCAGGTGAGTTCTTTTTATCATAAATGGCGCTCATATTTAAATTAACCGTAATGTTTTTACCTACTTTACTGGTAATATTTGAACGCACATTGTAACGCTTGTAATTAAGATCGTTGCTTTGTAAAATACCGTCCTGATCGGTAAAACCACCACTTAACAAGTACTGCGTACTTTCGGTACCGCCGGTTGCGGTAAGGTTATGCTGTTGCTGCATAGCCGATTTTTTGAAAGTAGCATCATACCAATCGGTACTTTGTTTGGTGCCATTGGCATAAGCTGCAAAATCTGCCGGGGTGTAAACCAGGTTTCCACCGTTTGCCTGGTGCAAAGCCTGTTGGTTAACAAGCGTCATATAATCTGTAGCATTTACCGGTTTGGGTAATCCCGAGGGCACCTGCCAGCCGTAGGTTCCGGTATAGCTTAGCTGAAGCGTTCCGGGTTTTCCTTTTTTGGTGGTGATGAGTATTACGCCATTTGCAGCCTTAACACCGTAAACTGCGGCGGAGGCATCTTTCAGAACGGAAATACTTTCAACATCGTTCGGATCAATTCTTGAAAATATATTGCTTGAGCCCACATTGTTATCACCATTGCCGCCTGTAACAGAAAAATCAGGTTGTTCAACACCATCAATTACAATTAACGGGTTGCCCATACCGCGGATGGAAATGTTGTTTGAAAAGTCTCCGGGTTCGGATGTGTTTTGTACTACCTGTAAACCTGCAACCTTACCAGTGAGCATGTTTTCAATGTTCTCATTTTTGGTAGTCACAATCTCATGGCTGCTCACCGAAGTAACTGCGCCTGTTAAGGATGCCTTTTTTTGCGTACCATAACCTACCACCACAACTTCATTAAGTGTTGAAGAGGAAGGCTCCAGTGACACATTGTAAGTTTTTTGGTCGGTAATCTTAACGTTTTTTTCCTCGTAACCTAAAAATGTGAACACTAATGTTGCGCCTTTGTCAGCGGCGATGGAAAATTTCCCGTTAACATCCGTTATCGTGCCGGCAGTTGTGCCTTTAACTTTTACGGTTACGCCGGGAATGGATTGCCCTTTTTCGTCATTAACTGTACCTTGTACCGTGCTTTGTGCGAAAGTGGAGAGGGAGAGAAGTAAAAGCATGAGCAGTGTCCCGTATCTAAACAGTCCCTTCATGAATTTACCCCGATGATGGACGTCATAGCAGCCACCATAATTGGTAAAAGTTTTTTTCATAAAATAAATTAATTGGTTTATAATAATTTCTCGCCAATCAGAAAATGCAAGGCTGGTTAAACCCCGGGTTCTTCAATTGGTGAAACAATATTAAATGGGACGGTATTAAAGGATGGGTTAAAATTGGGGTTAATAGCATATAAATTTTATTAACCGGGGGATGTTAACCCATTTATTAAGGGGAAGGAGTTAGGAATAGTAGCGTTTGGGAAAGTCAGTAAAGTCGCGAGGTCTGAAAGATTGGGAGAGGGGAGGCTTTTGTGCAAATCACCACCACATGGGCCTTGACAATTGGTTATTGAAATGGCCGGGGCGTATGCCAATCTTTGCTTGCGAGGCATACCCACGGCCAAAACAGAATACTTTAACGTTAAAGCGATGGTGTAACACTATTAGTGATCTTCCAGATAGCAAGGTCCGGTGTAGGGTAACTAACACCTTTTGTGCTTCCCCGTAAAGCATTGTCCTTACCAAAGTAGTATAATGGATGCCCTTTATAAACTAACTGGGTCTTATTAAAAACCGTGATCGTTTCAAACTGCGTTTTATCAAGGATGGAAGGAATGCTCTTTATAGTTGAAGCACTATCTACCGGCCAATTAGCGTCATGAGCAGGATTGTTGTTTGAAAATGTATTTGTTTTAGAAAGGTCATGGGTGAACATATACAGTGTTTGACCATTACCATCAGTAATAAATTGGGATATTTCTGTACCTGCTGTGCCGTCGCTTTTGTATTGCGCGCCATCATTGCCTACCAGCTGCATATGCCCCAGCATTACCGTATAATCTGTTTTACCGATAAACCATGTACTATCCACCGCATCGCCATTGGTATCACCAGCAATTTTGTCGTTTTTAAAATAGTATAATGGCCACCCTTTAAAGGCGATTTGTTTTGTGCCATCAGTTCTGGTTATGACAGTAAAATCTGCTGCATTAAGGCCAGCCCCAATTGTCAGGTTATCCTTGTAAAATGAAGGCCAAAATGTTAAACACTGACCTGTGCAGGCCGAAGCGCCGTTAGCATCATCGGCAAAAAAGTAAAGAGAATGCCCTAAGTTATCCGTTATAATGCTGCCAAATTTGGCATTGGCTGATAACTGAACTCCAGTTACAACCTGTGCCGGCATCTGGGATTTTTTGTCTTTTTTACACGATGCACCTAAAAACGTTAAGATTGTTGTTGCCACCAGTAGTAAATAGTTAATTTTTTTTGTTTTCATAATGGTAATTATTAAGTTTTATAATAACTACCTGTATTTTTTTTGATAGGTTGCTTATAACGAAAAAATTAACTGATGTGATAGGTTTAGATTTTGAAAGCCCGTTTCTGCAGGAGCCCCTCCAATGACAAAAGTGGCCGTCCGCTAGTTTATCCATGAGTTCCCGGACGGATGTTTTTATAATTTCATTTTTGAGGCCTTTGCCCTGCTTCCCGTTTTCCGGAGGGTCTCTCAAAAAGGACCTTGTAATGGATAGCGTTCTTTAGATGAAAATAGCCGCATGCTATTCCATTACAATGAGATTTTGGTAACCACAAACATTGCACAGAATACTATATGAGATTTGTGGGGACATTAACTTAATCTAACTCAGTCAACCTAATCCAACTCAATCAACCCTGCTTCACCGCGCAAATCTTCTCAAAGGGAATAGGATAATGCTCACCTAATGATTTTTCATATTCAGCGATAAAATCATTGTAGATCTTATGGGCGTACTCTATGCCTTTAATGCGGCGAAGCGCTTTCAGTTTGTATTTTATAGCCTCATCATTAAACGGATCGATATTTAAAACCACCCGGGCTATTTCAATAGTTTTGCGGAAATCGCCGCTTTCGTAAACTTTTTTTACCTCGGGTAAAATTACGGGCATCAGCGTTTCCTCATAATTTTGCTTAATATCATCCAGCCAGGTTTCGGGGATGTGCTGTAATAAACCGCCGCGTGCAATCAGGTCAAAATGAGTTAATATACTTTCATCAGCATGTTTAACTGCATTATTTAACACCTGAATAGCATCTGTTACAATAAAGTAATCGCAAAAAAGCGTATCGCTTAATTTAAAGCCGTAGGTGTCGTTTAAAAAAGTAAGCTCAAGGCCATCAAGATCTGCAACAATATTGCGCAGGTGGTTAATGGTAACGCCTTTTATGTTTTTTGTTTTGGCGATGTCTTTATCGGGCCATAAGGTAGTCGAGATCTTTTTTGATACCACCCCGCTTTCATCTTTGCTGTTTAATAATACCAGGATAAACAGCTGCTTTATTTTAGGGCTGAACATGTAGGTGATATCCCTGCTGTTTTTATCGTACACCGTAAACTCGCCCAATAAGTAAATGGCATTGGCCCTTTTTTCGTCCTCCTTTTTATGGATGGCAACAACGGCTGAATCCCTGTCGATTTCTTCGGGTATTACTTCAGGTTTATTCTTCTTTCGTTTGAAATATATAAATGCTGATATAATAATAGTAATTATAGCCAAAATGATTATCCACTTTGGAACCAAAAATTTAAAATACCAGCCAGATGATACATTTGTTTGTTGTGATGCTAAATAATCCTGCTCCCGTACCGGTGGGGAAGCCAGGGAATATACCCTTACGGTTGAATAATCGGGTGTGGTAAATTCCTGTATGGCACAATAAAAGGTTTCCTGCTTATGATTGTAAAAAAGATTAACGTCGGTTTCAATCCGCTCGCCTTTGGCGGGGATGTTACCGCTCACTACCTCGTACGAACCATCTTTTATAGAGAACTTATAGAGCATCAAGCTGGTCTTAGGCTTTTCATGTGCGTAGCATAAAGCGTAAAAATATTTTTTATCGCTGGAGATGATCAGGTTGTTGGCTGCTACAAAATCCTCAGCAGGCGGCTTTATTTCCCAGCATTTTTTTATGGTGCGGGTTGTTAAGTTAACACAATACAGGTCATAAAAATGCTTGCCGCCAACTATCTGGTTACCACTTTGATTGCCGTATCCGCCGAAAATATATACGTTGTTGTTTTCATCGGCCTGGCTATAGCCCGAAAAAAAGCGCGGCATTATCTTATCGCCGCTGAACTCAATTTTATCCCAGGTATCGGTCTTTTTATTGTACTCAAAAAAATCTTTATAGTATTTAAACGAGCCATATCCGCCAAACAGGTAAAATTTATCCTGTGTATTATCATAAAATATATTGTGATGATGCCTTTGCTCGGTAATAGTGCCAAGCCCGCTTACTTCCCATTTTAGGGTGTTCAGGTCAAGCGAGGCAATGCTGGGCGCCGGTTTTGGCGCCCTTAAAGTTTCATAAGCATACAACTTGTTTTCTTTTGTATTGATAATGCTTTTGCCCAGGTGCAGAGGGATGGGGCATTTGTTTTGATAAGCCTGTTCTGATAAGTAATTTCGCTGTAAATCATATGTTATTAACGAGTCGCTTTTAAACATTAGTAGTTTTTGGGCCGCCTCATTAAAATTAATACCTGTTACCTCGGTAAAATTTCGCGTAAACTTTAGCGCCCAGAAATAAGATTCATTAATGAGCCAAACAGGATTATCAACCAGGCCCAGATCATCTCCGTCACTACTATACACATTTTTTCCGCTCCATTCATTTAACGGGAATGTATAGTTCTTATGCCCATCGCCAACGGTCAAATTCCTTATGGCCATTTTGGGCACATCGGAGTAATTTTCGTTTTTTCCGAAGTATATTTTAGGGGTAATGGCGCCATCAAAGTTAAACCCGCCCGCCCTGTACCACTTACCAATTATAAAAATACCTACTGTATTGGCTTTTAAATCAATATCAATTTTAACCGGCACCCAGTTGCGTTTTTTCAACTGGTTAGCGGTGAGCGGGATATTGATCTTATTGCTTTTACTATCGATATTAAAGTTTAATGAAGGCGAACCATTGTAGATAGAGCTTAAACTATAAGAGTTGTTTTTGGTGTCAGTTATATTTAAGATATAGCCCAGATGTTCATTATCCCAAAGGGAAAGATCAAAATTTATATATAAATGACCTGAGAATGTAGGGGGATCTGTTTTAAAAACCGAGTAGGAGGTACGCTTGCTCAGCAAGCTATCGTTTGAGTTAAATTGCAGCCCCTGGCCTTTGCTTTTAAAGGCGATCAGCATTAAAATAAAAAGAAATACAATCTTACATACCTTAAATCGCAGTATTAAAAACTTACTTTTTCTGATCATTTAACCACGTAAACTAAAAAGGACAGCCTTCTATAAATAACCTAGCTAAATTATGACTTTTTTAGCAGGTAATGTGTTACAGGAATTAAAGATATAACAGACGGGAGATTGACGGCTTTAGTTAATTTACCAAACTATTTCTTTTGTAATGCGGAAAGCAGGTCGCCAAATTCGCCGGTGTACTGTCCCCAACTGTTCCAGTTCACTTCGTATAACGACTTTTTACCCTCATTTATAACCGTGATCAGGTCTGTTGTGAGCAATTCTTTTAAATGATGTGATATAGTTGGCTGCGAGAGCGGCAGGATCTCCACAATTTCGCCGCAGGTACATTTTGGGTGCTGAGCCAAAATACGAAGAATTGCAATGCGGGCAGGGTGCGACATTGCCTTAGCAACTTCCGAGATCCGTTGATCAATTGAGGTGAACTCACCTTTTTTGTGGTTAGCCATAAAGTGCTCAAATATAGTGGCTATTAACTAAATATTATTTAACTGCCCAAAAGTTAATAAGTTTTTTACAAAAGCAACGCGGCTGATCCGTATTCCTTTAAATCTAATATTCAAGATATTCGATTTGATAACTTTCAATTAACATTGACTTAACTATGCCCCAATACTTTTGTGGTGTTATTTAAAGTTATGTTCATCAATAAGTATTTTTTTGCTGCATTCATTATTCTGTTTTTAGGTTGTTCATTATCATTATTTGCCCAAAATACCGGGAAGATCGGCGGTAAGATCCTTGATGAGAAAACCGGCGAAACACTGATAGGCGCAACGGTTGGCATCCAAAGCACTACTACCGGTGTTGCTGCCGATGTTGAAGGCAGATACCTGATCCATGGCCTGCAACCGGGCAAATACACCATTGTTATAAAGTATATAGGTTACCAAACTAAATCAATATCAGATATTGAAGTAAAGGAAGGCGCTGTTACACCGCTTGATATTACACTTGGTTTAGCCGCCTTGCAAAACCTTAATGAAGTTGTTATTAAGGCAACCTTTAAGCAGGAATCGGTAAACGCGCTTTATGCAAGGCGGAAAAACGATGTCCAGGTTACCGATGGGATCTCTGCAGATGTTATCCGCCGGTCGCCCGACCGTAATACAGGGGATGTTTTAAAACGCATAAGCGGTACTTCAGTTCAGGACGGAAAGTTTGTGGTTATCAGGGGCCTGGCTGAACGCTATAATAATAATCTTTTAAATAATGCGGTTCTTCCAAGCTCGGAGCCCGATAAAAAAGCTTTTTCTTTTGATATTATCCCTTCAAGCCTGGTTGATAACATTGTAGTGTACAAAACCGCCACGCCCGATCTTCCCGGTGATTTTTCGGGTGGCACCATTAACACCGTTACAAAAGATATCCCCGACAGTAAATATTTAGAGGCTGCATTAAGCATAGGTTATAATTCAAAAACCACTTTCAGAAATAACTTTATTGATGCAAGCCCGTCAGGCAAGTATGATTTCCTTGGCTTTGATGACGGATCGAGAAAACTACCAGATGCTTATTCCAAGATTAAATCAAACTATACATCAGGCACCACCAGTGCCGAAAAAGTAGCTATAGCGCAACAGTTTCCAAATACGTTTGGCTACACCGAAGGGCAAGGCAGTTTGCCTAATATTGGCTTTCAATTATCAACAGGCAATTCGGTCACCACTAAAAACAATAACCGGTTTGGCTATAATTTTAGTTTAAATTATACCAATGGCCATAAAGCATCATTTGGGAACCGGGTTGGATATTTTGGCTTTAACAATTCTGCTGCCGAACTCCCTGTATATAGTTATGATCGCAACATATTTACCAGCTATAAAAACCTGGGCGGCCTGTTAAATTTTGCCTACACATTTGGTAAAAATAAAATCGCCTTAAGG
>JAQBOS010000648.1 GCA_028287925.1 Mucilaginibacter sp.
CTAACTGAATGGAAAAACAACCTGTTTGTTGGGGGGCTAAGCGGACAACACATCGCTCGCCTGGTGATAAAAAATAACAAAGTGGTGGGCGAAGAACGTTTACTTGCTGATAAAAACGAACGCTGGCGCTGCATGGCTACAGGAAAAGACGGAGCTATTTACGCCGCAACCGACGGTGGAAAATTATATAAGATAGCCAAGCAATAATATTAAATTATGATGTTGAAAGCGCCCGGTTATGTTTATCCGGGCGCTTTTACGTTCTAATTATCTGAGCTGCCAAATTTTTGATGAATAATGCTCCGGGCGAATTTTCTGCCATTCGCCGATTTTAACTGGTTCTCCCTTATAATAGCTTCTTTTTTAGTTTAAAATTCTTCTGTATGTGCTACTACCTTAAATTTTTAGGGTTACACCCCGAAGCGTTCAATTATGAATAGGGACTGGAGCAAGAAGCTATGATTGATCTAAAGAAAAGCACTTGAGCTCCTCAGGCTCAAAAAACATTCTTAAATTAGTGATTGTTTTAAGTAATATGGAAACAGCGGAAATTAAGCAGCTATACAAAGCGTATATTGAGGCCTGGAACAAGCGAGACGCCAGGGCGATGGCCAATTTAACGACGGAAAATTGTGTCATGATTGGTTTTGATGGCAACCGGATGTTTGGAAGAACGGAAATCGTGCAATCGATCAGCCAGATATTTTTACACCACCAGACTGCGAAATATGTAACTATTATTAAAGGGATTATTTTTTTAGCAGCGGATGTTGCTGTATTAAATAGTGTAGTAGGTATGGTGCCTCCTGGTGCAAATGATATTAAACCGGAAGTAAATGCGATACAAGTATTGACCGCTAAACATAATAAGGACAAGTGGCTGATCGCAGTTTTTCAAAACACGCCGGCGGCATTTCATGGCAGGCCTGAATTAAGCGAGGCACTAACGAATGAACTCAGAAATAAACTTACTGGAAAAGTTGATGAATAGCAGCAACACACACGATGATCGAATGGCCAAAATGACTTTTGCCTCGGTCTATCTTTTGTATCTGGCAAAAGTGGAGAAGAAAGGCAGAACAAAAAAAGAATTGGATCAGGTTATCGCGTGGTTAACGGGTTTCAATGATGAGGAGCTCAAAGACCTGATGGAAAAAAAGGCGACTTTTGAAGCCTTCTTCGGCCAGGCTTCGCTAAATCCTAAAGCCAGCCTCATTACCGGATTAATCTGCGGGTATCGGGTAGAGGAAATCAAGAATCCTTTGACGCAACAGGTTCGGTACCTGGATAAGTTGGTGGATGAGTTGGCCAAAGGCAGGAAGATGGAGAAAATATTACGCAGCTAGTAAGAGATCTCGGAATCGAAGGAAATTGATTGAAATACAGGCTGCTGTAAAGTATTTGTTAGTTACTTTTAAAGAAGTTCTTGCTTTAGATAACTGGATCAGGATCGAACTGGTATTATGTTGACTTTCAGATCAATATGAATTGTAGAAAAAACAGAGGCCTTGAAACATGTATTTCAAGGCCGTTTTTTGCCTTAGTAGCCGAAAGTGAAAGATTTTCAACCCAATTTGTGGAAGATTTGGCCAGCTAACGCTTCGGGGTATTGCCGCAGTGAGGGTTTTTGAAAACCTTAAGTTGAGTTTTAACACTGAAGTTTCATAGTAGCACAACTGTTGCCCCCCATTGCGGCAATACCTTGTTAGCGGTTTTGTTCTCATTTCTTCGTCAGTTTGTATCTCAAGTGTGTTGTCAGGTCTGATGGTATTACTTCTACAATTTGAATATCATATTTGTCTTTGTCAATGCCGTCAAACAGTCGGATCCCACTTCCTAAAAAAACGGGTGCAATGTGAATGAAAAATTCGTCCACAAGCCCTGCATTGAGATATTGTTGAATAGTATCGGCACCACCCTGGATCCTTATGTCCTTTCCTTTGGCTGATTGTCTTGCTTTTTCTAATGCGCTTTGTATGCCGTCATTGATGAAATAAAAAGTTGTTGTCCCCTTTTGAACCCAGGGTTCGCGTTTTTCGTGTGTCAGCACATAAACATCTGCTTTGTATAGATCTTCTGCCCAATGCACTTCGCCTTCTTCAAACATTCGTTTTCCCATAATGTAAGCACCTGTTCTTGCAAACACGTCATCAATTAATTTACTGTCTGCGCCGTATTCTTCACCGCCCTCCATATTTACGTTTTTCCAAAATGCTTTTTGTTTAAACATCCACGGGTGAATTTTTCCTGCAACGCCGCCCATTGGGTTGTCCGGACTCCTGTTATCGCCTGCGAAAAAGCCATCAAGTGAGATTCCGCTGTCAAAGATAATTTTGCTCATGATTTTTATTTATTGTTAAAGTTAATTTTGTCTGTTGGTTTGGTTGTTGGCACTATCGTCCTGCAATTACCGCCAACACTTGTATTGCAGCAATCACATTATGCCAATCCCGCTAAATAAATTAAATGTTATTCGTGTAATTGCCCGGTTAACAGTTGATTTAGTTTATCAAACATCATAATCCAGCCTTGATAAGCACCCGTTTTCCTGGCTTTCTCTTCAGAAACAGCTTCATGGATTGTTGCTTTTGTTTGATTACCTATTGATGCAAACGTCACAGTGGTCAGGATCTCACCAGGCCATTGTGCCGACACTCCGCCTGCTGAGGCATCTGTTATATCACCATTTTCATTAGTAAATCGTATGGTGAAAACCAGCTTTTCCGGTTGCAATATTTCCAAATAAGTACCAATAACCCAGGCGCCTCCATGTAGTGGATGATGAATGTAGTAATGGAACTGCCCTCCTTGTTTTACTTCGATAGACTTGTATGCTAAGGTACATCCATCCGGAGCATACCAACGCTTGAGTTTTTCAGGGTCAGTCCATGCTTCAAAAACTTCCCCGATGGGGGCATCAAATAAGTGAGTTATTAAAAGTTCTTTGTCTGGTGATTTCATATTTATAGTTTTTTTGTTTCAGCTAAAAATTTATCCAGTTTTTCAAAGCGCTGCCCCCACAGCTTACGGGATTCGTTCACCCAATCAACCACCTCATCTAATTGATCCAGCCTGGCCTCACAAAATTGTTCCCGGCCTTTCTGGGTAAGCGTAATCATGCCGCATTCATTCAGAACTTTAAGATGCTTGGCAATCCCTTGCCTGGTAATTCCCGAATCTTCTACAATTTGACCAATATTTAACGCCCCTCCCGATAACTTCTGAATAATCATTCTCCTGGTAGGGTCTGCAATAGCTTGATAAACGTCTCGTCTTTCGATCATAATACAACCATTTGGTTGCCAAATATAAGCACAACCATTTGGTTGTGCAATTTTTTTAATTTTTTTTAGTACCGGAGCGGGATCGAACGGCTCATTATATTGACTTTCAGCACGATATAAATTGTATAAAAAACAGAGGCCTTGAAATGCATAATTTCAAGGCCGTTTTCTGCCTTAGTAAAAGGAACGCGCGAAATGTCGAACTTTTTGAAGGATTTAAGTGAATTAAATACTACGCTTCTCAAATCTTCAACTTGAGGCTTTCTATCTAAATAGTAGGAGGAACGCGCGAAATGTCGAACTTTTTTGAAGATGTCGCTGCTTTAAATTCTATGGGTTAAAGTCCAAGGCTCATCCTAATATTAACGATATAAGTAATTCCAGATGTTATCCTGGTTTTGTTTTTATCATTCATAATAATTATTAAACGATTTCCGAAGTATTTATGAACTTCGGAAATATGATCTTTATTGATTATGAAAGATTTTTGTACCCTGATAAAATTCTTTGGCAATGTTTCTTCAAACTCTGCCAGCCGGGTATCAGATAAATACTCCGCATTTTGAGTTGTGACCACGTAAACATATTTTTCTTTAGCTTCAAGATATGCCACGTCCTCCAGGCGGATAAATATGAATTTGTCGCCAATTTTTATAGGTATTGCAGTTGGCTTTTTGATAGGTTGTAATTCTGAAAATAAATTTTTCAGGTGTATTAAGTCTGAATACTGCGTATTGCTGTTTAAAAAACCTTGCAACTTTGAGATGCTTTGAGCAAATCTTTTTTCTTCAATCGGCTTAATCAAATAGTCGATAGAGTTTGCTTCAAATGCCTTAAGAGCATATTGTTCATAGGCTGTGGTGAATATAATAAAGGGCTGATGCCTGATTTTTGTAAGTAATTCAAAGCCATTTATATTGGGCATATTGATGTCCAAAAAAATCAGATCAGGATGTGTTTCATCGATTAATTTAATTGCCTCACTTCCGTTTTTTGCTTCCCCTATGATATCGATAACATCCGAATGGTTGCCTGCAAGGTTTTTTATCATTAATCTTGCAGGGTATTCATCATCAATAACTATCGCTTTTAATTTATGCGGATAATTCATTATTTAGCTCCTTAATTACAATTTTTACTTGTTTTTGCGACTTGTTTGAAACTTGGAATTCGTGTTTGCCCGGCAAAAGCAACTGAAGCTTATCACTTACATTTCTGAAGCCATATCCCGGTATAAGTTTGTCTGGAAAAGGTATGCCATTGTCATGGATGGTTATCAAGATCTCATTTTCAACAATACCAATATTCACACTTATAAAATTATTGTTTTCTGAATCTTTAAAAGCATGCTTGAAGCAATTTTCTACAATAGGTTGCAATAAAAATCTTGGAATAAAATATTGTTTTACTTCATCTGAAAGATTGATCTCGTAATGAAGGTTTTCCCCGAACCGAATTTTTTCCACTTCAAGGTAAGTTTGAATCATTTCTGCCTCTTCATCAAGGGTAGCAAAATTACTTTCAGAATAATTTAAACTGTAACGAAGCAGCTTTGAAAGAGCAATCGTCATTTCTTTTGTTTTTTCCCCGTCAACCATCGCTAAGCCTGCAATAGAGTTTAATGAATTATATAAAAAATGTGGGTTTATCTTGGCATATAAAATTTCCAATTGCTGTTTTGTCTGAAGTTCCCTTATTTTGCTGTCCTTTAATTCTTCCTGATTTTTGCTCACAACTCTTTCAAGCCTTGAATAATTGAAAAGTATTCGTGCGATTGAAAACAGAAATACAGTAAATAGTATCACTGTCATATCGTCTTCGTTAAAAATCCCGATATGGAGTATATTTATCAGGGTCATTCCAATATATGCTCCAATCAGCATTGCAAATATTTCAACGATCTCTTTCGCCACTATTCTGATGCGTCTTTGAACAATGAAATTATTAACAACGAAAAAAAGGTTGAATGCACAAAATGGAATGACCGTAAAAACGGGCAAATTTTTCCAAACGCTGTAAGGATAAATGAACGGCGTAAAAATGAGTGCCCCTACTATACCAAAGGATAAAAACATCAGGTTGTACCTGGGCCAGGCCGGTATATTTTCGAACCTTCGTTGAAAAAACCAATAGCCGAAAAACGACATAGCAAACAGGATTATAAGAACTATTATTTGGTCAATTTCCATCTGTGTATGATTAAAGTTAACTAAAGAACTTTATTTTTGATTGAAAAATTTAATTGCAAGTTTCATTTCGCCGTCAACCGCAGACATGTGCCCCCCTTGCACGTCTATCGCTTCTACGTCAAGTCCGTTCTTCTTGGCGATTGCTGCGGTTTGCTGACTTGTTGAACCCATTATCCACGGTTCCTCTGTTCCAAAATACATCCTGACAGGGCATTTAAAACTATTTGCATAAGTCATAGGCGAACGCATCTGAAATTCACGCATGTCTGTTGTATCAAAAGGAATTTCTTTGGGGTCAATTACATATCTATGATATAAAACCATATCGGGTAAACCTGAAAATGATGCGGCTTTTTTAAAATACTTACAGGACATCGACGTAAGCAAAGCTAATATTCCACCCACACTATGTCCTGCAAGGTAAACCCGCTTACTGTCAATAAAAGGTTGTTGTTTAAGATATTCGGCAGCCGCAATTGCATCATTTACTTCGTCATAAAGAAAGGTAAACATTCCCGGCTGCCCATTTTCGCCCCTGAGGTTTGGTGTAATAACTACAAATCCTGCGTTCCGGAAAGGTTTCGTCATATCCCAATCACCTTTGCCAAAAGACAGGCCACCGTGTAAAAAAACTATTGCAGGGTGTCTTCCGTTCTTTGGTACGTTTATCCAAGCTTTTAACGTCAGGTCGTTTCCTGATTTAAAGAAAATTTGAGATACGCCAGGAGGCGGCATATTTGCGCTATCTGCTGCTTCCGGATTTTGCGGAGAGCCGTGATGTTTGATAAGTGTTGTTTTGAATTTTGTTCTGGCTTCAAGATAATCTTGCTTTAATGATCGTATTGATCCATTATATGCTGTTTTGCTTTTCGGTTCCTGGGCAAACCCGTATTGACTGAAACATTGTAATATACATGCAGAAATGAATATTAGTGATCGTGTTAATGATTTGATTTTTTCCATGTTGTTGTCTTTTACGATTAATTTTTTCTAAAAGTAAGGCGGTTACAAATGGAGGGAAAGGCAAAGCTGACAACTTGAAAGAAAACATGGATGAGTTATGAAAATAGCGATTTAGTTTTTTTAGACTTTTCGATTGGATTCAACCCGCTGTTCGCAGTTTCTAATTTCGGACTATTATGCCATTAGACTGCATCTATCGAATAAAATTAAAAAAGCCTCAAATCTTTCGACCTAAAGCTTTCATAACGAGATTAGTAGCAGGGAGCAGGATCGATCCGCTGACTAGCGGACCGCTTCGTAGCGGATATGAATCCTGCGCTCTAACCATCTGAGCTATCCGCTTGCTAGCGGATAGTTTTGTTTTCAGCCGGGTAAATGCTTTTGCTTATTTTATGACACCAGTTGCAGCGTCTATAATTAAACGGGCAACCTCCTTAGGGTGTGATTCAAATACAGAATGACTTGCCCCCTCAATTTCTACGGTGTGGCTGCCTGCCCGTTTCGCATACATCCGTTCCAGGTCCGGGTTAATGATCCGGTCGGCTTTGGCTACCATATACCAGCTGGGTTTTGTTCGCCAGGCAGGATTTTGAATTACGGCATGGAATACACCGTCTGCAGTAGGCATCTGTGCGTTCGCCATAAATACTGCTTGTTTGATGGGAAGATCGCCCGCGAAATCAGCCGGAAACTGTGCCGGGTCGATATAGTCGAAACCATTGGCAGGCTTTTGCAGGGATTTGTAAGCCGGAGGAAAAAATTTTCCGTTGCCTGCTTCTGATTCCCCTTTATCAGGAGCGTGGGCAGCAATATAAACCAGCCCTACCACATGCGGGTCATTGCCTGCTTCGGTTATCAAACCACCCCCATAGCTATGACCAACTAAAATACAGGGCCCGCTCTGAAGATCCAATGTCCGTTTAACAGCCGCTAAATCGGCATCAAAAGAGGTCAAAGGCTGTTGTACAACACTCACATGATATCCTTTACTTACCAGGATGTCGTAAACCGGCTTCCATCCGGAACCATCTACAAATGCGCCGTGTACTAAAACAATATTTTTAACAGGTGCAGGCTGTTGTGCTTGCACAGGAGAAGTAAATAGAGCGGCAAATACTATGCTGCCGGTCACCATCAATCGAATGATGCTTTTTGATCTGTTTTTCATAATATATAATATTAAACTTTTAAACCGCCGAATATGCTGAGCATCATTATCGATAGTACAACCATCGTGATCCCGATATAAAGCCGGTCCTTTTCTAAAATAAAACCTATTAAAGAGAATAGTATGCGCAGTATGGGCGTCGCAATCAGCACCACTACGCCAAACTGAATAATACCTTTTGCTTCCATGCCTGTTACGCCATGCCAGATTTCCCTGCCCGTAGTTAGTCCGGCTTTTTCGCCGATAAACAGCTGGTAATGCGGTAATGACATATTTCCCGATTGTATGAGATACAGTATGCCGCCTGCCAGCACAATAAAGCTGGAAAACAATACGCCAAATCTGAGTTGAAGGCCTATGAATTGCTCAATATCATGGTCGGCGGGGTGCAGTTTTGAAATTATCTTTTTCATGGGATGAGATTAAAATTTATGATTGTAGCCGTTGTAGATCATTTCTATCGCGACAAACACAATAGCTGTGCAAAAGATATATTTTAATACCCGCGCGTCTATCCGTGTTAATAGTTTTGAGCCTGTAAATGCACCGGCTAGCACACCCAGTACTACAGGAAATGCAATGCCTGCATCCATATATCCCCTTTGCAGGTAAACGACAGCGCTTGCGGCGGCGGTTACACCGATCATAAAATTGCTGGTGGTAGTGCTTACCTTAAAAGGAATATGCATAGTTGAATCCATTGCCAGCACTTTGAGCGCGCCCGACCCGATGCCTAACAGCCCCGAGAAAATCCCAGCCACGGTCATGATAGAAAATCCCGCGCCTACATTTTTCAGGTGATAGCTTACTTCGCCGGCTTTGGTAGGATAACTGTTGTTGAGCTTAAGTTTATTTGCAGCGGCACTGCCAGCCAGCAGCGCTTCCTCGTTTTTTTTTCGTAACGTCATTGCTGCCGAAAACAGCAGAATACTGCCAAATAATATGGCGATGGTATTGGTAGGCGTATATACCGCGATAACCGCGCCAGCCACCGCGCCCACGGTGGTAGCAATTTCCAGGAACATCCCCAGCCTGATGTTAGTAATGCCTTCCTTAACATAGGCACTTGCAGCGCCCGATGAGTTTGCGATTGAGGCAAGAAGCGCCGCGCCGATGGCGTAACGGATATCTACGTGAAAAACCAGTGTCAATAATGGAATGATAACCACACCACCGCCTAATCCGGTAAGTGATCCGACCAGGCCAGCCAGGTAAGCACCGGCCAGCAATAATATGGTGAACGTAAGAATAGTCATGATCTTAATAATTATTGTTTAAAATGCAGGTAATTATTTCAACCGCCTGTTTTTTCCTCCTGCCGCGTATGGCGATAAAAAGATCCTCGTGCAGGTGATGACTCATGGCAAAATGGGCAATGCCCTGTAGTTCCCGCTGGGAAAAAAATGAACGGATGGTTTGCGTAAAGTTTTGATATAAGGCGGTTAGCACGCTGTTTCCGGCCGAGCTTGCAATAGCCATATGGAAGGCAATGTCTGCATTAGTACAGGCTGCGCGGTCTTCTGTTAATATAGCCTGCTTCCGGGCGGCCAGTTGTTTTTCCATTTCAGCCAAATCATCGGGCGTGTGCAGTTCAGCAGCCAGCCTTACGATCTCTTCTTCCAGTAGTCTTCTAACCGCGTTAATCTCTTCAAAGCTGGCATTTTTTAGCCGCTGCTCCATGGGCAATTGGTCGACATGTTTATTAACATAAGTACCATCGCCCTGCCTTACCTGTAAAACGCCGGCCATCGCCAGGCTTTTAATGGCTTCCCGTACTGATGACCTTCCAACAGCGTAGATCTTCATCAGCTCAGGCTCGGCAGGGATCTTTTCGTCTGTCTTGTATTTGTTTTCTTTAATATCCTGCCTAATCCTGGCTGCTACCTGATCTGAAAGCTTTTCCTTTTTCATAACCTTAAATTATAGTACAAACATAGGATGTTTTATTTAAACATCAGATGTTTATGTAAAAAAATTAAAGGTCTTTACAGTAACATGACATTTTTGCAGTATTTAAGTATGGAATGCCCTCCTCACTGGTCGAAGTTT